>JARKQP010000932.1 GCA_029974875.1 Mobilitalea sp. | reverse complement strand
TTAAAATAGCTGCCAAAGCCTCCACCGTCTGCCCGGAATATACAACACCCGTGGGGTTATTCGGCGTGTTGACGATCACGGCCTTTGTTTTTGCCGTAATTTTATGTTCAAGCTCTAAAAGATTTGGTTGGAAGCTGGAGGTGTCCGGAGAAATTACCACCAGCTCCCCATCAAAATTACTTACATAATTACGGTATTCTCCAAAGAACGGTGCAAATACGATGACCTCATCCCCTGGATTTAACAAGGTCTTTAATATCACATTCAAGCCGCCGGCTGCACCGACTGTCATTACAATATTCTGTATATGAAAATCCGTACCAAAGCTTTTATTAATATGCTCCGCCACAGCTTCCCTTACATCCTCATAGCCTGAATTATTCATATAGCCATGGACCAGATTCGGACTTTCTTCATTAATTACATCAATGAGGGCTTTCTTAATTTCTTCCGGCGGCTCCACACTGGGATTTCCCAAGCTAAAGTCAAACACATTTTCTGCCCCGTAAATGTCTGACAGCCGCTTTCCCTCCTCGAACATTGCCCTGATTACGGAACTATTCTTTACTAATCCTACCATTTTCCCTGAAATCATAGCCCACCTCTTTCCACTTAAGTTAAAGCCATTTATAGAATTTTTCTGCAAGTATAACATACTATTTTGGACACCGCAATACCTTAGCGTGATAAAGTGTGAAAATTGGCAAGGATAGCAAAGGGGCTAAAAAAGGGCATGGAGCGAATTCTAATCATTCACGCCATCCCCTGCTTTATTTTTCCTATTGTAATCCTTTATCTAAACCGTATATTCAAATAGGATTCCACGATTTCAACACATTTTCCAAAGCCCAGCTTGCTGCTGTTCAGACAGAGATCGTAATTTTTTGCATCTTCCCAGTTACGTCCGGTATAGTATTTATAGTAGTCCGCCCTGTGCTTGTCGATGGAAGAGATCTGCTTTTCAAGCTCCCTTTCCGGCTTTCCTGTCATTTCCTGCAGGGTATTGATGCATTCCTCCAGGGGCGCATGTACAAAGACACGGACGACATTCGGATAATCCTTTAATACAAAATCGGCACAGCGGCCTATTATGATGCAGGATTCCGTAGCGGCAAGCTCCTTGATGATCTTTGCCTGATAGTTAAATAAATTATCGTTTGATACAAAATCATCGCTATCCGGCGGGATTAACTCTCCCTTGTACACATTCTTTGCCACCCTATATAGCAGGCTTTTCTTCAGCTTTTCATCTGCTTTTGCAAACAGATGCTCGTTGATACCGCTCTCATCTGATGCCAAGCGGAGCAAGTCCCTGTCGTAGTAAGGAATTCCAAGCTTTTCTGAGAGCATCTGTCCAACGGTACGTCCCCCGCTGCCATAGCCTCTCGCAATTGTTATAACATACTTTTCCATTTGAAGTACCTCCTGACTGATCATGTACTATCCCGATAACGTTTATTCACCCAAGTATGCTTTCTTTACTGATTCATTATCCATGAGCTTCTTTGCATCATCCGTCAGCACAATTTTTCCCGTCTCTAAAACATATGCACGGTCTGCTATGGATAATGCCTTTTTTGCGTTCTGTTCTACAAGCAGCACTGTTGTCCCGCTTTTACTGATGCTCTTAATAATATCAAAAATCTCCCCCACCAAAATCGGGGAAAGCCCCATGGACGGCTCATCCATCAGAATGATCCTCGGCTTGGACATCAGCGCCCGTCCCATGGCCAGCATCTGCTGCTCACCGCCGCTTAAGGTACCGGCCAACTGGTTCTTACGTTCCCTCAGTCTCGGAAATCTCTGGTATACGTTCTCCAGGGATTGCTCCACCTCAGCCTTATTCTTACGGGTGAAAGCACCCATCAATAAATTCTCATATACACTAAGCTGTGCAAACACATGCCTTCCTTCCGGAATATGTGCAATACCCAGTGATACAATTTTATGGGCCGGAATCTTCTGAAGGTCAGTACCTTCAAAGATCACTTCGCCGCTCTTTGCAGGAATAAGGCCTGTAACCGTATGAAGGATGGTCGTCTTTCCAGCACCATTGGCACCGATTAGGGCTATGACCTCACCTTGGTTTACCTCAAAGGATACCTCCTTGATTGCCTGGATTACACCATAATATACTTGTAAATTTTTAACTTCCAGCATCGCCATCGTCTATCCTCCATTATTCACCAAGATATGCTTTAATTACCTCAGGATTATTCAAAACATCTCCCGGTAAACCATTTGCCAATTCCATACCAAAGTTTAATACAAATATTTTCTCACAGATTCCGGCCACCAGCTTCATATCATGTTCAATCAACAATATGGTGACATCGTATTTCTTCCTAATCAACGTAATGGTCTTCATCAGTTCCTCAGTTTCGGAGGGATTCATGCCTGCCGCCGGCTCATCCAATAGCAGCAGCTTTGGGTTCGTTGCAAGGGCTCTCGCAATCTCAAGCTTCCTCTGCTTGCCATAGGGAAGGTTAGAAGAAAGCAAATGGGCTTCCTTGTCCAGGTCAAACACTTTTAAGATATCCATTGCTTTTTCATTCATCTGCTTTTCCTTCTTAATGTAAGAGGGTAAGCGTAAGACGCCTGCCAGCGTTGAATAACGGTATTCATTATGAAGACCGATCTTTACATTATCCAATACGGACAGGGCCTTGAACAGCCGGATATTCTGAAAGGTCCTGGCAATTCCTGATTTATTGATTTCAATCGTGCTTAAGCCTGTTATATTTTTGTCGTCCAGCGTAATGATCCCTGTATCCGGTTTATACACACCCGTTAAAAGGTTAAATACGGTCGTCTTACCGGCTCCGTTTGGTCCGATCAGGCCATAGAGCTCACCTTTTTCAATGGTAATACTGAAGGAATCAACCGCACGTAAACCACCGAAGGAAATGCCTAAGTTTTTTACTGTTAACATTGCCATAGTCTTAAGCCTCCTTCCTTCCGGAGGCTTTGCCCTCCTTCTTCTTTATCACAGACTGTAGAACCCCCTTGATGGGATGGTTCTTCCTCCATGCGATGCAGGCAGGATTCCAGTTAAATATCATCATTACAATCAATACAATTGCGTAAATCAGCATACGGTAATCTGCAAGGAACCGTAAATATTCCGGAAGGAGCGTCAATATTACCGCAGCTATAATAGAACCACGGATATTGCCCACGCCGCCGAGCACAACAAATACTAATATCATGATTGACATATTGTAGCCAAAATTCTTCGGTGTTGCCACAAGACTCGATATATTATGGGAATAAAGCACACCGGCAATACCAGCCATTGCAGCGGAAATGGTAAATGCCAGGAGCTTAAACCTGGTAATGTCAATGCCTACTGATTCCGCAGCAATACGGTTGTCACGGATCGCCATGATGGCACGCCCTGAACGGGAGTTAATCAGATTCATAATAATAAGGTAAACCAGAACCAGCATAAGTATGGCAACTGTAAAGGTAGTATCCCTGGAAGTACCTGTGATACCCTTAGCACCGTTAACAATAACCGTCCCCCCCTCTGCCAGATTTAAAGCAGCCGCATCCTGCAGGGAGAAATGCAAACCACTATTATCAATACCGATATATAATGCATTGATGATGTTCTTCACAATTTCACCAAAGGCAAGGGTTACAATCGCCAGATAATCACCGCGGAGGCGGAGGACTACAACACCGATCAGCCCCCCAAAGAGCGCTGCGCAGATTGCCCCAAGCACCATGGCTATCCCATAGCGTATAAAAACATTTGAAATACTGTCTTCCGTACATCTTGTAAAAAATGCACCCGTAAATGCGCCAATACACATAAAGCCTGCATGTCCCAGACTCAGCTCACCCAAAATACCTACCGTCAGGTTCAGGGATACCGCAAGAATGGAATAATAGCAGAGCGGAACCAAAAGCCCCTGCATCAGGTTAGACATGGCACCTGCCGCCATTAAGATCCGGCAGAGGACATAGACAACCAGTATGATACCCAGGACAATTATATTACTTCGTGTTGATTTATTTAATGATTTCAATTTCGTCATCCTGCCGCACCTACACTTTCTCATGCATAATCTTACCAAGGATTCCGGTAGGCTTTACCAGAAGCACCAGGATAAGGATGAAGAATACAATCGCATCAGCCAGCTGTGACGATATATAGGCACTGCTCAGGATCTGTATCACCCCAAGGAGAATACCGCCTATCATGGCGCCGGGGATGGAGCCGATCCCTCCAAATACCGCCGCTACAAAGGCTTTAATACCGGGCATTGCACCTGAGGTTGAGCTTAAGCTTGGATAGGAGGAAAACAGCAGGGTACTTGCAACAGCTGCCAAAGCAGAGCCAATGGCAAAGGTAATGGCAATCGTCTTGTTCACATTGATCCCCATGAGTACGGACGCGTCCTTATCCTCTGAAACCGCTATCATACTGCGCCCCGTCTTTGATTTCTTGATAAAAACATTCAGGGCAACCATAATGACAAGACATAATGGTATTGTAACCAGGGTTTCACCCGATATGGTAAGTGCCCCTCCAGCCAATTTCAGGGCCGGTAATTTAATAACTGAAGAAAAGGATTTTGTATCTGCACCAAAAATCAATAATGCTACATTCTGCAGTAAATAGCTGACACCAATTGCCGTGATTAATACGGCCAGTGAGGATGCCTTACGGAGCGGCTTATAGGCTACTCTCTCAATGGTAATCCCCAGAAGCGTACATAAAATAATTGCAAGCAGCACGCCAACAACCGGATGCAACCCGGATACGCTCATCGCAATAAAGATGATATACCCACCGACCATAATTACGTCACCGTGGGCAAAATTAAGCATTTTAGCAATACCGTATACCATGGTATAACCAAGTGCAATCATAGAATATACACTACCAAGGCTAATTCCCTTAATTAAATAAGAAATAAAACTCATATGAACCCCCGTATATTTTTCTTAATATCAAAACACACTGCACAAAGACAGTACCTTTATCAGAGGTTAAAGGACAACTTCTGACAACGTATATTGTAGCATAGGTTAAAATGTGTTACAACCGTAAATAATTTCAATTAACCCTAATTCTTCACATCAACGGACATTTGGCCGCTAGGCCACAGGGTGCCGGATGGGAAATGCTCTGTATTTCACACTAATCCCCATATACACGAAAAATATCCCTCTTTCTCTCCCTGAACACAAATATACAGAGGAACAAATAAAGTGTCCCTCTGTATATCAAAGTTGTCTTTATCATATTTCCGGAAGCCAGACTTTAATTGTCCTTATTCTTCAGAAACATATTTTCCACCCTCGATTTTGTATGCTCTAGGCTGCTTATTAACTTCACCTGTAGCCGCCCAGTTCATCTGTGCACCGGTAAGGCCGTCATAGGAGATCTGCAGCATCGCTTCCTTCATTGCGGTTCCAATCTCAGACACGCTCATGTCGGGTTTAATAGCAGCCTTCTCTGCTGCTGCCTTGATAATGTAAATCGCATCATAAG
>JARKQP010000312.1 GCA_029974875.1 Mobilitalea sp. | reverse complement strand
TGGGCTAAGATGTCCGTTCTTCATAGTAAGATAAATTATATTTTTATAGGCAAATGATTCCTTGGAGAGAGGCTTTTCCTTGTTTTTAATTTTAAGAATATTAGATTATAAGATTTCATGAAATGAAGAACGGACATCTTAGCCCATCAGCAATTGACGGTTAATATATGTCCCTAACCAGTTACTGTTAACTCCGGTATGGTACGGAAGCCGTGACCTTTTGGCTATCTTTATTTAGGCTGCCTTTATTTAAGCCGCTTTTGTTTATACATCCTTTGTTTATCCCGCCTTTGTTCATCCAGCTTTTGCTTAGCCTAATAGCAGTACTCTGCTTTTTCCTTAAAGCGATAACCCCCGGCAGCCCTCGGTATATACCTTTTGGCAAAGGAGAATTCAGTAAAGATAGGCTCTATCCCAAACTCTGCCTCAGCGCGGAAGCCAAAATAACAATCCTCCATCTCAAAGGTATCTACCCTATAGCGCAGCTTTATATTCTCCTGCATCAGATCCATAGAACGGTATGCCAGGCTGGTCTCCCCCCTCATCAAAAGAAAAAGCTGAAGATAGTTCTGATAGCTTAGGGAAATACCTTTTGGCCAGGTAAAGCCCTGAACCTTTTTCTCAAGATAAGTCCGGCTAATAAGAAATAACTCATGGAACTTAAGGGAAATCTTATTTTTCATCAATGGCACCTCTTTCCCGTTTAGAAGGGCACAAGTGTCAAATAGGGCTTCCTCCAATGCCCAGATAATCAGCACCAATACCTGGACTACTCCGATCAGAATCGGAAGTCCTGTAAACCCAACAATGGCAACTGCTGCGGCTTTTGCTTCTGCCCTGGCGGTAGAATCACTTACTACAGTTATAAAATTCAGGATTGTCCTTAGAAAAATAATCCTCATTATAACGGAGTATAGATTTTCTTTATCAAATGCCTTTCCTACAATCAGGTACTCCTGCTCATATTTTAAGAGGGACGGCTTTGTATTGTTATCCATAGCGGCCTTCCTCCCTATGTTTCCTTCGTCCTCTCCCGTAGATCCCTGCTCCTGCCCAGCGGTATCGATCTGCCCTTGTCCTGCAGTATTGGTCTCCCCCCGCCCCCGGTAATAATTAAAATGCTCTCTTAAATATTCCTCAAAAAGATAGATTTCTGCTATCTTATTAATTCCCGCGCTTAAAATGGAGGTAACCGACGTCTCATCACCGAAGCTCCGGAATAATTCCCCGGAATTGAGATCCGTCTTATCCCAGTCAATCTTTTTAAAAAAGTTCTTGAACACCGACAATTGATCCGAATTATCCTGTGTCAGGCCTGCAAGCTCAGAAGGCAACGCACTTAAGGATTTCCGTTCAGCCTTTGATACGGTGTCAGGATCAATTACCAGACTGCATAGTCCTGACCCGAGCAGCTCTTCTGCTTTGTCCACCAGGGAATCCTGATTTGATTTATCCAGCACCAGCGTGCTGTAATCGAGGGTAAGGCCGCTGATCTGATAGGAGCTTAAGCTTGTTTCCGCCTCCTGTTTACACAATGTGGCTCCCTGATAATCACTGGCAAAGGTTTTTTGTTCCACCTCCGTAAGCTTTAATTCCACCGCTTTAAGAATCCCGATATTCTTTTGCAATATCTGCTGCATCCCATCAAAGTCATAGCTAAGGTTACCTGAGCCCACATATTGCTTTAGCTCCCCAAGCCCTTCCTCCAGCCCCGCATAGGTAGCTTCCTCCAGGCCTTCCCTTTCCTGTGACAGGAGCTGCTCGTAGTGATCCACAAGGGGAGCCGCCACCTTCACCTTTAATTGGATGCTGTTAATGCAGGTGATCGCTTCCGTTAACAGGGGCTCCGTGTTTTGGATTAAAGTCTTTAGGTTATTGCATATCCGGCTTATCTGATTTTTACAGCTTGTTATGGTATTCTCCTTTAAAGCAATCAGCTCTTCCTTTGCCTGAATGCTGGCCTGGAGGGCTTGGAGCTGGCGCTGTATTCCTGTTATCTGAACCTGGGAAGAGTTCGCGTTAATTCCCCTGCTAATCTCCGTCATCGCCCTCATGTCCGCCTCTATCTGCTTTCTTATATTCTCGATTGTCAATAAGAGCCCTTCAATCTCCGTAAAGTAAGCTTCAATCTGCCGGAAATCATTACCCGGGTTAACATACCTCCCCTTAACTGCTTCAAAAACCTCCGTCCGGTTTATCCCCACCTGTTCCATTGTAATCTCCTGGTGGCAGATCCGTTTTATAAAACAATCTGTAGTTTTTAATGTGCCTTCCCTAGTGAGCTTAATCCCCCTGTTGCTGGTTTCAATACCGTCAAAAAGCTTCATAAGCTTTAGGATTCCCTTGTCAATCTCTACCAGCTCCTCCTGTAGCTCCTGCTTTTCCTCCATCAGATAGCTGACCTGGTTTGGTGTCTGCAAAAGCTCCAGCTTCCCCAGCAATTCCTCCGCTGCAGCTCCTACTTTCTGGTACTTTGTATATTCAATTGCTTCCTTGATCAGGAGCTGTCCCTGATAGTCCAACAGATCAACCTCCCCATCCACTCTGATATCATTGATGGAAAGGTGATAAAGCTCCGTTTTACCGGTTGCATGGCTATCCCCGGAATCTATCCCCGGATGGATAGTGTATGATATGTATTTCTTCAACGCTTCCTGTATTTCCTGCCGTGCCTTCGAAGCATCTCCTTCCAGGTAACGCCCGAAGATATGGTATTCCTCCCATAAAGGTCCATAGTATTCCGCCAGGACACTATCCATGGCCGTCGTTAGCGCCCTCTCTGCCATTACTTTTGCCGTATATACCCTGGCTCCCTCAATAATCGTAAGCAGAAGAGAAAGGATGATCAGCAGTATCAGACTCAAAAATACCGTGATTGTCCCAGCCGTTTCATGTCTTTTCTTATAACATCCCAATGGCTATCCTCCTCTCAGTCAGCTTACCACCCCCAAAATAGGGTAAATCATGGTACACCCTAGTCAATCTTGATCTCCGTATTAATTTCTCCCGCATTCCCGTTAATAGACTCAAATGCGCCTTGGATGATAGCCGTAATCTGGTTCCTAAATATCAATACTAAGCCAATAATAATGACCAAAATCAATATGACCTCAATTACGCCAATTCCATCCAGCTGTTTTGCTGCAATACTCCAATAATATTTTTTCAACCTATTCTTCATCCGTTATACTCGGCCCTTTTAGCAGAGCTCCTTTCCTTGTTTTATTTACTAAGTAATTGCTAAACCCAGAAACTTTGCTGTTTTTATACAATTGGTGCAGGTTCCTGAGCGTAATTAGCGCATATACAGCATGGAGCAAAGGAATTTGCGCCAATTATATGAAAAGTTTCACTGACCACAGTTTTGCAATTACCTATTTTATTTATCAGTAAACCTTTCCCTCTTTTGGTTTCCTCCCTACAGGCGGAAGGATAAAAAAGCAGGAATCATTATGACCAGAAATACCAGGATTAGCAGAACCATCATCGGGATAAGGAGCTTTGTCCCGGCCTCCTCACCAAGCCTTTTGGCGGCCTCCTTCCGATCCTCGAAGGCCTCCGAGGCCTCCAGGATCAGCAGCTCCGTAAATCCCCTGGTTCCCTTCACCAGGTTTTGGGAAAGCAGGGAACAGAACTTAATATAGGGTATTAGTCCGATTCTTCTTCCAAACTGCTCATATGCCGTCTTTTCAGGAATCCCAAGCTTTAGCTCCCTTACTGTAACCAGCATCTCTTCATACAGATACCTCTTCTGGCTCTGGCTGCTGTCCCTTTTACTGCTATAATCCTCCGCAATTTTTATCCAGGTCTGGCGGATTGTCATTCCGGCATTTATAAGTAATGTGAATTTATTAATCACCTCCGGATAATCCAGCAGCATCTGCTCCTTCCTTTTCTTAAGGCGGGTCTCCAGCTGCCTCCCTCCGTAGCTCCAGACTGCGAAGACTGCCACCAGCCCCAAGATAAATAGGCTAAGTCCCGGATCACTGCTCTTCTGTTCCCAGGAAAGCTTATAATCCCCTATCCGGGACGGCAGCTCCAGGAAAGGCCGGGCAGCCGTTTTTACAGACAGGTCATTCATCTCCTCTGCTAAATTCTGCTTAAATTGTTCCTCTGCACTATATTTTTTTGGCAGGATGTAAAGTGTAATCCGATGCTCCTTTTTTAATTCATAGTAATCCAGAACTGCTTTCACGGAGGTAGTAATTCCTTCTTCGGGAATATCCTCATTATGTATGCTTCCATCTGCGGAAATCAGCTTATAATCCTCCGGCACCCAGGTAACCCTTACGCTTGTCCCCGGAATTGCTTTGCAGAAATTCAGTCTTTCAGAAACCCCTTCCAGGGATGGATTATTTCCCAGCATATCTTTCTGGAGATACTCAATTGCCTTTTCAAATAATTGATCTGCTTCACTCTGCGTATACCTTTGCTCCCCAACCTTGACGGTGACCTCCTGGGAATCAGGAATATCCTCCTGCTGCGAAGCCTCCTTTTCCTGCTTTACTTTAACCTTCAGCTCCAGCTCAGAGCTTCCTTCACCGTAGCCGGGTCTTTCTATATACCTCCCGTCCACAAGGGATAAACCACCGCTATCCACCAGCGTCCCAAAGAGGGAAAGCAGGTTAAACAGCACAAATACGGTCAAGGCTGTGGCAATCCTTTGATACCAGAACAGCCTCACCGGCAGCTCCGGTTTATTGGTTTGGTGAAAAGCCTTGACTGCCTCTGATATATGGTGTTTTTTTAACAGCACCTGCTCCAGCTTCGTGCAGACCAATATGCATTGAATCAAGGGATACCAGAAGAAAAGCTTGTGCTCCTTCTTATCAAGCTCCAGATCCAATTCTTCCCCTTTCCTATAGCCATAGAGGAGACCAAGCAAAGCGGCAAAAAGAATCACACTGTTAAGGATCCACATGGACACACCTCCTTACACCTCAATTTTTATGATTTTATCGATAACAAGACATGCCCCCAAATAGCAGAGGAGAAAAACTGACATAATGAAGATACCTAGCAGGTTGTGATACAGGGGATCTAAGAAGCCCGGGGAGGACAAAGACAGATAGATAAGAATAAAAAGCGGCATTACCTTCATAATATTTGCTTCCAGCCGCTTTGCCGAAAGAAGTGTGAGTATTTCCCTTTTTACCTCGACCTTGTCACTGATGATATCCGAGGTAACCTTAATGATATGGATTAAATCCCCGCCGGTCCGTTTTGCCGTGGCGAACACATCCGCAAAGCTTTTGATATCCTCTATCCCGGAGCGCCCGGCGAACTCGGCCAGCGCCCTTTCCACCGTAATGTTCATCCGAAGCTGGTTCACGATATAGGACAATTCCTTTTGGATCATGGAATCAGGTGCATAAATTTGTCCCAGATCCTGATATGCCTCCTCAAAGGCATTTTCCGCACAGTATCCGGCCTCAAGGGCTGCAGAAACTGCCTGGATGCCATCCTTAAATTCCAGGTTCAGCCTCCACTTGCGCTCATTTATTTGGTTTCTAAGCTGATATTTCTGATAAAAATAGATAAATGGAAATAAAAATAGAATTCCTAAGATACTACGATAGAATAAAACTCCAAGAACTGTGAAAATTAAAAATCCTTGTAAGCTATAACGAAGCTTTTCTTTCCAGGGCATCCGGTAAATACTGCAATTCATGGAACAGCTCCTTTCTCCTTTTGTCTGCCGTCCGCCCCCGGTGGAAATGATGCCATATTAAGGCCTGCCCTTTTTAATTTCCCGGTATTGACCAGCTCATTCTGCTTTACAAAGCGCCCCTCCAGCTTCCCATCCCTTTCTGCGGTTTCCTCAAACAGGTAGAGTGGGTTCAGTCGGAACTCACCTCCCTGGCAATCCAGTACCTCGGTAATCTCAAGTAATTTCCGGGATCTGTCCCGCAACCTGCCAAGATGTACGATAATGTCAATAGCCGATGTAATCTGCTTTCTTATGGCTAGGAGGGGAATATCTGCCACCAGTAGTACTAGGGACTCTAGGCGGCCCAGCATATCAAGGGGGGTGTTCGCGTGTCCTGTTGAAATAGAGCCATCATGACCCGTATTCATGGCCTGAAGCAGATCGGCTGCCGCTCCGTCACGGATTTCCCCGATGATTATCCGGTCCGGCCTCATGCGAAGAGAAGTTTTAATGAGATCCCGGATCGTGATCTCATTACTTCCCTCTGAATTAGCATTACGTACCTCCAGACGGACAAGATTGGATATATTACGCAGTTGAAGCTCTGCTGAGTCTTCAATCGTAATAATTCTTTCGTCAGAGGGGATGAAATTAGACAGAACATTAAGAAATGTTGTTTTACCGGATCCAGTGCCGCCACTAATAAAAAGATTGTAGCCTGCAACGACAAGCATGCGTAAAAACTCTGCCGCTTCCTCTGAAATTGAATCCAGTTCAATTAACCGGTCAATTGTAATGGGTGAGCCCGGAAATTTTCTGATTGTAATAATCGGCCCCTCCATTGCAACCGGTGATAGGACGATGTTAACCCGGGATCCGTCCGGTAGCCTGGAATCCACAATTGGGCTGGCTTCATTAATGATTCTATTAGAATGTGCCACCATTTGCTGCACAACATCCTCTAGCTTTTGTCTCGACTCAAACTGTTTCGGAACCGGGTATATCCTTCCGTTTCTCTCAATAAAGATTTTATCCATGCCATTCACCATGATCTCCGTAATGTCAGGATCATCGATCAGCTCCTGGATAATATCCAGCTTCCGGATCGAGTTAAAAATATCCTTTCGCAGACGTCGCTTCTCCTGGATACTGATATAGCCCTCCCTGCCATGCTCAATTAAGGTACGGTCAATCAGCCCATATATTTCATCATCGGTAATTTCCCTCGTTAAATCAATGTTTTCCACAACCCTTTGCTTTAAAAGCTCCTTTAAATTATCCATGGTTATGCCCATGCCCCCCATACAGTACAAAATGCAATGAATCATCTTATAGTCCCAGCTCTTCCCTGCTGTTCTCCGCCAATTGCCAGGCCCTACTGCTCCTTAACCGGTCAGCGGCAACCGGAGCCTGTCCATAATCCTCCTCCGGCAGCTCCACGGCAAAATACCTGTCCAGCGGCAATTGGCCTCCTGTCCGCTGCAGCTGCTTTAACCAGGTACCATACAGCACCCCGTCATATTCGGTACAGCCCTTTATCGTAACCAGCACATCGCTATATAGCATCAATTCCCCCAATGCTTCCGACACGCTGCTGATATAAAATAAAATTACCTGGTAATCCCTATTCCTTCTTAGCTCCTCTACAAGCCTCTTTGCATCCTCCGGGTCCAGCGCCAGAATATCCGCAGCATGATCCAAACCACATAAATATTCTGCTCTTCCCAGCCGGTCAGTAAGCTCCTTTAGCTTTACGTTGACATCCTTTTTCTCTTTTATATAATAAATTAGTTCTGATAAAACACTCCCACCGCTTTCCAGCTCCGCAGTAAGTGCAGCCGGCAAAAGCTCCAGGTTAATAAACAGCACATTTTTCTGCTGCAATAAAGCGGAATGCAGCGCCAGCGCATAGGCAAGAGCCTCCTGCCGCTGCCTCGGAGAGAAGACGGTAAGGATCGTTACCTGATTAACAGCTGCTTCCTGAGGTATCCTGTTCTCCTTACTCCTAAAGTCAGTGAGGATATCCTGCATCACCTTCCGGACCGGCTGATATCTGTATATCTGGCCTTGCTCTTTATCCTTCCCACCTGGGGTATCCGTAAATCGATAGACATATCTGGCTTTTTTTGCAAAAACTTCATCCTCGTCCAAGTCACTGCCTAACAGCAGGATATTGACAAAATTCGTCTGAAGATATTCCCTCAGGCTCTCAAGCTGTGTGAAAACCGTAATTTCAAAAGGAACATCCCTTTCTTTCTTGAAATATTCCATAAAGCGGGTAGCATAATAGAAGTCAGAATCATACAGTGCAAATATTCTTTCCACTAAGAATCCTCCTAAGATATCGTACAGGCACATTGGAAAGATGTGTGTAACGATTATTTGATTTTATCAACTAATGGTGTCAGCTTCGTTTGGAGCATACGATATATATGATAATAGATATATATATAAGAAAGTAATAACTGCTTACTAGCATAGCAATCATTTGCTTGTCAATATATTACATTATTGTGGCTTTATTGTCAAATCCTTTCTTTTGAGTTCAATCATTTTTGTCAAATTTCTACAAATTTATATTGCTTTTTTCATATTTCTTACAAAATAAAGTGCCTATTTGGCACTTTATTAAGGTCGCAACTTATGGATATATCAATTTATTAGCTTTATAAGGGATCAATTCATTAATTCGCCAAATCACTAATCTAGTGTTTTATCAACCATTAATTTATTGATTCTTTAATTATAATTCTTTAATTATTGATCTTTTAATTATTGATCCTTCAATTATTGATCCTTTAATTTATTGGTTCTTTAATTTATTGGCTCCTTAATTTATTGTCTCCTTAATTTATTGGCTCCTTAATTTATTGGCTCCTTAATTTATTGGTTCTTTAATTTATTGATCCTTTAATTTATTGGTTCCTTAATTTATTGGCTTCTTAATTTATTGGCTCCTTAATTTATTAGTCCCATTAATTTATTATTTATTAAATTAATCAACAGGCTCATTAATTTGTCAATCTATTGCTTATTACCTTAATAATTCATCAGTCATAAACACATTAATATTTTAATTTTCCAACTATTAATGTGTAATATATCAATTTATGTGAAAGAATAATAAACAGCTAGCCCAAATAGCAATAAAAACCCCGGCAGCCCCAATAACCCGTTCGCCAGTACACTCACCCCGTTCACTGCTATAGAGATTCCATAGCCCTGGCTCTGTAATGCCAGGTTAACCACACAAATTCCAGCTGTACCCGCACTGGCACGGAGTATAAAATTTACGATCAAATCCGGTCTGCGCCTAACCACGCAGACGCCTATGTATGCGATACATGCCACGATAATTCCAATTAATATCATATTTTCAATACTCATAAAGCCACCTGCCCTTTTAGATTTAACCAACTTTTTTGATACAACCTATTACATTTATATACCGGAATACCCATTTTATGTTAATTAATAGAATAATAGGCAAATATTATGACTATACTATAGGTAAATTAATAAAAAGGCTGGTGAAACAATGCATCTATTTTTTAAAAGAAGGCGTCCGAAAGAGAATTATTTAATTAACGAAATAAATAAGACAAAAATAGCATTGGAAGCGGCATATTCAAATTTCGAAAATGTAGTTGATCCCGACCTAATTGATAGCTGTATCTATCAATTAAATGCTGTGCAAAACCGCTACCGTTTCTTAATAAAAGAGGCAAAGGCTTCTAATACTACCTTCTGCTAATCATAACCGAACCCAAAAACCCTATGACCTGCCAGTGTAGCCCTGCTTCACCAAACCGCACTGCACATACAAAATCAGGCTGTCCCAGCTTGTCCCGGAAAAAGTCCCCATCCATTGGTGACTTCTCCATGACAAACTGAAACAGCCTCTTCTTTTGTAGATCATATTCTTCTGTAGATTATGTTCCTTTGTAGTTTACACTCTTTTGTAATTCATATTCTTTTGTGATTTACATCCTATATACTTTGTTTGCTTTTGTACTCTGGATGTCTCTGCAATCCAATTACTTTCGTATTTCAATAGCCTTTGTACTTCAACAACCTCTGCACTTCAATAACCTCTGTATTTTAATAACCTTTGTACTTTAATAACCTCTGTACTTTAATAACTTTTGTGCTTCAATAACTTTTGTGCTTTGGCTAAGCTTACACCTAATTCCCTTTGTACTCTGCCCGCCTTCGTACCTGACTCATTTTTTTCTTCGGTACTTTACCCTTCTTTCGTAATGGCTCTATGCAATGAACCCACGGCTTCTTGTGCTTGGATCGAGGGAGGTCTCATTTAACGTCCCTCTGCCGTAGGTTAAGCCCGCGTAAACCTTTTGGGTATTTTTCATCATCGGACCGCTTTTGTCCTGCCTGCTGACACCTTCAAAGCCGGCTAACAGCTTCTGCAGCACTGACTGTGCACCGCTAATAGGCTCAGGATCCCTCTTCATAAGCGCCGTGATGATCCTCTTATTCACGTATAGATAAAGACTCATTAAGTCATAGGAAATTGTGTATTTATAATCAAGTGTTGCCATCAGCTCCGACACATATTTTTGTGCCTGCTTAAGCCCTTTCTCAAAGCCCGGTAACTCTCCCTGATCATAGGCTTCCTGCGCCTCCGCAAGCTCCGTTAAAACCATTTCATAGAGAATCACGGTCAGCTCACTTCTGGATGCCTGTGTAACCCTTGCCGTAAATGCATGGATCGCTTCTTTCTTCATCTAAACCTCCATCTATGTACAGGCATGCTCCCGTTATCACCACAAAAGCATAGCCTTCTTTTTACTGCTGCAATAAGCTTAAGATGGTCTGGGGTCTTTGGTTTGCCTGAGCCAGCATGGAGGTACCTGCCTGGGCAAGTACATTCTTCTGGGTATAGGTAGCCATCTCTTCCGCCATATCCACGTCAGAGATACGGGATAAGGATTCCGTCAAATTCTCCGAGGTCGTATCCAGGTTGGAAATGGAGTGCTCCAGACGGTTCTGGTATGCACCGAGCTTGGAACGGATCGCGGATACTCTATTAATCGCAACATCCAGCAAAGTAATGGCAGCCTGTGCCCCCTCCGCTGTCCCGATGTTAACTTTATCAATACCTAAGGTTGCCGGATCCACCTTCGGTATCGTCACTGACATAATCTGACCCTCGTTTGCACCGATCTGCAGATCCATTTGTCCCGCATCCAGTACCGATATAACAGGCTCCTTTGTCGTTCCCCCGCTAGGAGCTGTTGGTGTGCCTCCCGTGGTTACTTGGTCATCAAATACTGTTCCTACTGTTCCCGGGGCAATATCAATCACCATTTCAAAATTATTACGATCAGATATAGTCACTTTATTACCACTAACGGAAACAGTAGCAGTAGCATTAAATCCGCCATTTATGGAAGCCGCCACATCATAACCGGTGGCTGATACATTAATACTGGATGGGAGAGCGGGCGGGGTAGGACTTGAGAGGCCTAAAACCCTTGCCAATTCAGGATTATCACAATGTAACTCTATCTTTTCCTTGGAACCATAGTTATTGGAAATGAATACAAGCTTGGTCCCATCATCGAATGTCTCGCTCTTATAGCCTGCCATCTCAGGGTCATAATCTGGATCTGTCGGATCTGGAGTTACCGCTGGATCTGTTGCAAATATTTTAACACCAACACTGTCACCGGCATCCCTTAACTTTTTAAAGATATCGTCATAGGTATCACCCTCATTGACTGTAACAGCTATGCCATTAATATTAATCGTTCCTTCATGGGTGGATGTAATAGGAGTAGATGTATCAACCGCACCCTCTCCAACAATTACCGCCTGTCTTGCATCCTGTGTAATCTCTAACTTATAATCACCCACAGAAACCGTATCCGATAAAGCCACCAGCTTAACATTAGTGTTACTGGAATAGGATTTCCGGTCAATATTACCGTCCAGCAATTTCATAGTATTAAACTCTGTCGTATCAGAAATACGCTGAATTTCCGCACTTAACTGGTCTATCTCCGCCTGGATCGCCTTGCGGTCCTCCGGCGTATAGGTGCCGTTTGCAGATTGGACTGACAATTCCCTCATTCTCTGCAGCATAGCCTCTACTTCAATCAACGCACCCTCTGCGGTCTGGATTACAGAGATACCGTCAGAAGCGTTTCTGGAGGCCTGGTCAAGACCTGCAATCTGTGTCCTCATTTTTTCTGAAATGGCAAGTCCGGCGGAATCGTCAGCCGCGCTGTTAATGCGGTAGCCTGACGATAATTTCTCTAAGCTGGAATCCAACGCCTTATTGGTCTTACCTAATTGGTTGTTCGCTTTTAATGCTGAAATATTATGGTTGATTCTCATAAAATGTCACCTGTTCCCTTTCTGTTTGGGCTGCCATCCCCCTCCATGTCCAGATGGTGCACACATTTCTCTTTTAGTAGATTTTTGTCGATCTATCAGCAACCTCCGTGTGGCCGAAATGCATTTATATCCAGAAGCAGCCTTTCCCTTAGGAACCACTGTCCTCTGCCGCCCGTACCGATTGTACCAGGGCTTTTGCTACCCGGTACAGGATCCGCTCCGTATCTGCCTGAGCCGTCCCGTTCTCCTCTCCTGTATTCGGGTCTTGGTAATAGTAGCTGTCCGTGCTGTTACTTAAATATCCAAAGTCGATCTGCCTTAAGGTAACCTGACTCTGCTTCGCAGCCTCTTCAAGCCCGCCCATTGCTGTCCTCAGCCTCGCAAGCCCGGCTCTGTTGTCACTGCCGATAAAGCCTTTCAATACCTTATCCTTAAGGGAAAAATCTGCTTTTATATTACCCAGCTCCGCAGACCAGGCCGTAACGGACAGCTTGCCAAAATCCGATCCTCCACGCAGGATTGTAAGGTTCATATTGGTAATCCCCTTTTCCGTCTCAATCGGAATCTGGTAAAACTCCTTCTCTGCAAGGGTTCTTGCAAAGCTTATCTGCTGTCCTATGCTCCTTAGCTCAGCCAGCTTCCAGCTGTCAATCCGCTCCTCTGAGCAGGACTGGGTAAGCGCTGTCTTTGCCTCTGTTTCCAGCCCGGCATAGGCAGCCTCCATGGACTGCTTGTCAATCAATTTATCGGATAAATCATTAGTTTCCTTAAGACTTTCTTCCGACTTTTCTACATTTTCTTCTTCCTGGAGTCTTAATAGTCTTTTTATCGGGGAGTCTCCATTGCTTAATACACTATTCGCCATCATAATATTCATTGGCGTTGAAGGGATCCGATAATCATTCAAAAACCGCAGGGCCTGTTCTGAAACCCTGCACAGCTCCCTGATCTGCTCCGCTTTTTCCCGGTAAATGCTTTCGTCTGCCAGACTCTCCTCCGTACCCTTTAGCTGGTTTACTTCCTCCAGCAGCTGGTCCACTGGGATATCCTTGATTGCCTCCCAGATTCCCTTTCCGGTTAATCCCCTGGGATTGCTAAAGGATTGGCCCCTGGCTCCGCTAGGGCTTTGACTTTGTAGCAAGCCTGCTGCCAGCGCCTGGGAACCGACTTCCTTTAATATATCGGGAGTAATCTCTGCCCCAAGCTGCTTCAATACCTGATTGAGATATTCTGCCTGCTGTCCCAGGGATTCCTTTCCCCCAGACCCGGAGCTGCCGCCTTGCTCCTCCTGCTCCAGGAAGGAACGGAGCTGCTCCGCAATCGATTCCCCGCTTCTGGTCACCTCCTGCAGGGTACCGAATTCATCATCAACCACCGCATCCAGTACTCCTTTTTTGAGGGTCTGGACCGCCGTAAGAAGATGCTCCAGGGTAACCTCCTGTCCGGCTTTCACAACCGCCCCAAGTGCCGCCCCATCGGATTTCTCTACGTTATATAGCAACCGGTATACCCCGATGTAAGCCTTGCGCTCCTCGGCAGTAATTCCGTCAGATCTCTCCAGCTTTCTTAGGTAGGTACTGTATTTTTCTTCCGCAGAGATTCCTTGCTCCTCCTTGATCTGGTCAATCTTCCTGTTTAGCTCGCTTATATTCATCTCTAATGGATTGAGGCCTTCCTTAATCATCCTCACTGTAACTGCCGGATGCAGGTTTTCCATCATGGTGGATACCTGGAGGTCATAAGCCTTTACCCGGTCTATGGCTTCCTGGTTGATTTCCATCTGATTATAGGCCAGGATCCTTACCGCCCTCTGATTTTCTGCCGTATTCTCTATGTTCAGCTCCATCAGCAGGGAATCCATGTTGGCAAAGGCCTTCTTAATGGAATCCCCGTATTCCCTGTTTGGAACCGTTGCCAGGGTCTCATAGGCTTCTCCGGCTCTGTTCAGCTTTGCCTGTAAGCCCGTTCCCTCCTGCAAAAGACCGGGGATTGTCTGAAGCTCCGGTGCAGACAGGGTACTTCCAAGCACATAGCTGGGTATGTATTTTAAGCTCTGGGTACTCTGGGTTGTGTCCTTTAATAGCTGCAGGGAGGAATCCGTCGGCTCTAAATCTGCTTCCTTTAGGTATTCCCTATAATAGTCGTCCTCCAATTCCCTTAAGGCATCTACCACCTTGCTTAGTTCCTGCAATTCAACCTTAAAGCCCTTTTTCTCCAGCTGGTTTGCAACTTCTGCCGTCATCCTCAGGCGTATCTCCTCCAATTGCCGCCTCGCCCTGATTTCTTCATAGCTTCCAACGGCATTGCCCGGTGCCGTAGCATTATCCTGACTTGAACCACTGCCAGAGTCTGGGTCATCTGCCAAAGCTGCATCCCTAGTAGGATCTGGATTATCTGCCGAGGCAGCATCCTCAATAGGATCCGAATCGCTTACCGAAGCTGTACCCTTAATAGGATCTGGATCACCTGCCGAAGCTATACCCCTAATAGGAGCCGAATCCCCCGACGAAGCAGCCCCCTCAGTAAAGCCAGTTCCGCTTACTGAAGCCGAATTCCTATCAACGCCACCCTTATCCGTACCGCCTCTTCCATCCTCTGCCTTCATCCCAGCGCCCGCCACGATCCGCTTCTGGATCTCCCCCAGATTTCGGATCGTCAGCTCCGTACCGCTTTTAACAGCCTCCGCTACCGCCTCCGGACGAATAGAATTTAAGTCCGCCACGATCTGTTCCCCGGATGCTGCGCTTACCGGGATCAGGGACACATCCGCCGGATCCATGCCGTCTCTCATCCCCTCCATCATCCGGTTTAATATAGTATTCTGGTCTGAATTCACCTTTAGCTCTTCCAAACCTTTTTTATAAGTAAAGGTTTCCTCTGTTAGAGGAAGCTGATGCTCTATTAACCATTTCGCCGATCCCAGGTTTTCCTTTGTCACCCCATAGCCAGCCGAGGTAATAATCGCTCCCACCTGCCCCTGCAGACTGTCCCACTCCCCGTCAGAGAGTGCCTGGGTTGTCCCTGTACCTCCACCTCCGCTATAGCATGCCTTATAAATATTCCAGGCATTAGGCACTGACCCGGTGGAAATAAGATACTGCACCGCCTTATCGTCCAGCTTTTTCACGGAGTCGCCCATTCCAAGCGCTTTTGTAACCCTTGCGATATTCTCCTCCGTAGCCGGAAGCTGCTCCTGCACCAGCCGCTGCTGGGTTGCCTGCTGAACCGTCTGCTGTCCCAAGGGGGCTGCCTTCTTACTCTCCTGGCCTCCCTCTCCCCTGCGGCTTTCGTCCTCCTCAGTTGCCTGTCTTGCTTTTACCCTATTAAGTGCCGCGTATAATCCGCTGATGGAATAAGCTTCAATCGGGAAGCCCTCCTTCTCAAGCTCCCGGCAGTCGTCTGGGGTTAACCTGGCCCGGATATTTTCCAGCGTTTTATTCATTTCCTGGGTTTTATCCTCTTTTTCCTGCCTCGAAGCTGCTTTATCCTTCATAGCCTTCATGGCTTCCCGGTCAGTCTCCTGAACCTTCGTTACCTTTATTGTCCGCATTCCGCTGTTTAACAGCTCACCGTATAATTTAAGCTCAATCTCGCTGTCCGTTGCCTTCATCACTTCAAAGGTCTTAACGTCCCCTACCTTTACGCTGCCCAGCACTTCCTTTGCGGTTATTATATTCTGCCCATTAAAATTAAGGGTCACCTGCTCTCCTATATCCACAACTGTCCCACTGACCAGCTGTCCTTTCATGAGATTAGCCAGACCCCCGCCCTTTTGATCCTTATTTATCATCAGCTGCCCCTTGGACAGCCTGTCCGTCATCCTCGAATTTTCTGTTCCAACAAAGACATTATAATCCATCCCATACCCGCCTTTATCTGCAATCTATCGTAAATAGTAACCCAATACAACGTTTACTAAATAACTGCGCCCAATGTACTGCCCCATTCATAATCAGGCTAACAGCACGCTGGTTATTTCGTGAACGTTGTACCAGTATATGTAACAGAAATCCTTTTCCCAACTATACTGGAACAGCTCCTTGCAGGATGTATTTCGGATATTTTAATAAAATACTTAACCTTTTCACGCTGATTTGGAGCCGGGCTATGCAGACATGCCTCCAAATCCATAAAAATGTCCCTCCTACACTGAAATATTCATAAACTGCTTCTTACTGTCTGCCTTTGCGAAT
>JARKQP010000309.1 GCA_029974875.1 Mobilitalea sp. | reverse complement strand
TATTAAGCTTAGTCCGTTTCCTGCAGATAACAAAGGCAGCCATGGCACAGGTAACCACTGCAATGGTAGTGGAAAAACCGGCATAGAACAAGCTGTTAAAAAACCCTCTGACTAACCTCCCCTTCTCAATTACCTCCGTATAGTTACTAAAGAGCCATTCCGTAGGCAGGGAAAGCTTCATTCTTGCCGCTTCCCCCTTGGACTTAAAGGAGTTAATCAGCACCATGTAAAATGGAAGTATAACGGCTGCACTGAGAATCAGGCAGAGGATCTGCTTTATTACTTTATTGACCAGCTTCCTTATCATTGCTGCACCTCCTTCTTACCCATGGATCTGACAATGAATATACCGATCACCAGCGTAATCAGCAATAAAATTGTATTCAGCGCCGTGGACATACCATATTGGCCGTTGGAATAAAGCTGATAGGAATAGGTTGTAATAACCTCCGTCGCATGCCCCGGCCCACCGTTAGTCAATACATAGACGATATCAAAAACCTTTAAGCCATAGGTAATACCGAAGACAAAGTTAATCATGATGGCACCGGACAGCATCGGCAGGGTTATGTGCCTCAGCCGGCTCCAAAAACCCGCGCCGTCTATCTGGGCCGCTTCATAATAGGACTGGGGTATTGTATTTAAACCGGCAAGGAAGATGGTCATAACATATCCGATACCTCGCCATGCATCCACGCCGTAGATTGATTTCCATACAAAATCAAGGTCAGACAGCCATTTTTGTTTTAAAAACCCAAGCTGCAATGCTTCCAGACCCATGTTCAGCAAGCCTGTATTGTAATTTAAAATTGATTTGAAGACCAAGCCGATAATTACGAAGGGAAGGATTGCCGGTAAGTAAAATAAGGTTCTGTAAATACCCTTACCCCTGACACCCTCCTGCAGTAAAATAGCTAAAAATAACGCAGGAACTAATTTAATGACATTTGATACCAGAGTAAATACCAGGGTGTTTTTAATTCCGGATACATAATTCTTATTCGAGGTAAAAATATCGATGTAATTTTGTATTCCGACAAACTTAATTCCCGTATTGGCGCTGTACGCGCTCCAATCCGTAAAAGAATAAAAAGCACCCAGTAAGCTTGGTATCAGGAAGAAAACCACATATGCTATCAAGGGAATCACCAAAAACCATTGTGGGTAAATTCTTTTTTTATTCACAGTATACCTCCATTCAGCTTATAAGTCCTCCCGGAAACTCGCTATATGCAGATTGTGGGAGGACTCTGTGTGAGGCTGGTTTTGCCCCCACAGCTTTTACAATTACCTTTTTCTTAAAGATAGCGCAGAGGCCATAAAACCTCTGCGCCAACCAGTCAGTCCATTGAATTTAGTTGCCCCAGGCAGTATCTCCTGCTGCCTTGGCAGCCTCAGCCCTGTTTGCATCCATATTCTTAAGAACATCGTTTGCTGAAATCTCTCCCAGACAGAAGGATACCATGTCAGCACCAAAATTCATCCAATATTTATTTGTATACTTTGTTGCTGTCTGCAACACGCCGATCTGCAGCTTCTCTTCAGGAATGGTAGCCATGAAAGCTTCTTCCTCCGGTAACCAGTGCTGCTTTATATTTGCATCAATGACATCCATATTGGTATATTGAGGTGAATTATCAAGTATTTCCTGAAGGCTCTCCGTCGTTGTTACAAAGGAGAAGAAAGCCTTTACCAGGTCAGGATGCTTTGTAGATGCATTGCCAAACATGGTCGGTCCGCCCGGGTTTGTCGGGAAATAGCTGTTATTGCCAAGGGGAAGGAGGAATAAACCGAATTCGTCGGAGGTTCCTGTCTCTTCCTTGATTTGCTTAATATAGCTGGAGTTCGCCATTGCCATTGCAATAGTTCTATCGCTGAAATCATTTGCCATATTTGTACTGTCGGTACCGATCCAGTCCTCTCCAAAGTAGCCCAAGGTGGACAATTCTTTAAACTGTTCCAGTACCTCAAGCATCTTTGCATTATCAGCAAAGGTAGCCGTATTCTTATTTAAGCTATCATAGAGCCCGGGAGTTGCCTCTTCATATACTCCGCCGATCTGGAAGAAGGCAAGCTGATGCTGCCATCCGTCAGCACCTGGGATAAACCAGGGAGTGATGCCTGCTGCAGCGATTTTTCCGCATAAATCCTTAAGCTCTGCATATTTTGTAGGAATTGTCCAGCCGTTTTCATCAAATAAGGTTTTGTTATACAGCATGACATATTCCGGGGAATTGTGCCATAATTGCAGACCGTATAATTTGCCGTTATAAGAGCAGGACGACAATCTTGCCGGAGGAATTACGCCCGCCCATTCAGCTCCTGTAAAATCAAAGCAATATTTTTCAGGATTTACAATCTGTGATTCAATCGCAAAGGGATCGGACTGGATCCAAAAAATATCGGTTAAGGTATCTGTTGATAATTTTGACTGTAAAATATCAGAATACTGGTCGGCAGGAATTGTCTGTAAATCCACTGTAACACCGTACTCTTCTTCAAATCTGGCTATCGTCGCGTCATATCTGTTGTCCATCCAGCCTGCAGATACCAGGATGCTAAGCTCCTGTCCTGCAAAATCAGGGCTTTCCCCATCAGGTGCCTGTGTTGCTTCTGTTCCCTGGGAAGCTGCGTCCCCGTTGTCCTTCGAATCCGTAGATACATCCCCGGACTTGCCGCAACCCACAAAAAGAAATGTTGACATGCTCACACAAAGAATTAAAGCTGCAATTTTCTTAAACATTATAACCCTCCCTTATATTTGTCTTGTTTTACCGAGACCTTTTGTTTACACACTGAATTATAGCAGACCCCCGACAGCTCAGCTATGCACTTTTTCGTTAACTTTTTGGACTATCTTTACACTTCCCCATATTCATTTGTACTTTTATTGTTCAAATGTTATAATGTCAATATCCTTAGGAAAGGCGAGCTCTTGGCATATGAGATATCATAAACTTCAAACGAAATTCTTTTTTGCATATTTTGTACTGGTAGTACTGATCCTATTTTCCTTCAGTATCTTTTTTTATAAATATGTATCGGCACAGCTGATTACCAGGGGGCTGGATTCCCTCTCCACGCTAAACACCTCCTTCGAGGACCAGATTGATGCCGTCATCGGGGATATGGACGCCGTATCCATCAATATCAACTACAGCAGCCTGGTAAAGGAAAAGCTGGATTCTTCTTTCCATTTGGACACATCCCGGGATTCCCTGAAAAGCCTGGCAAGTCTTTTTGTAACAATTAATGGGGCAGATATTAAGGTGGACCAGATCTATCTGTACGACCTGGGCGGCAATGTATTAAAGGTGGGCATAAAAACCAACACCAATAAGCCGGATCAAATTGATCTTACTTCCCTCCCCTGGCTGGAGGAGGTACTTGCGCTGGAGGGCAAGAAATTAATCAGCAATGCCTATAACTCCTCCGCCCTATCAACCTCCTATAAATATTCGGACTACTATATCTCCCTTTACCGGACCTTTGAAAACCAGTTTGGTACGGTAGTGGGAGCCGTTGAAACTGTGAAACGCTGCAAAAGTATCTTTAAGACAATTACACATTATGATAGGACCGCTGACGACCCTGCCAGGATTTATATCTATGGCCCGGATAATTCCTTAATTTATCCCTACGGCTTATCCAAGGAGGAGCAGGACAACATGTTCCACTACTACTCCTTTACCAAAGGGAATGGGGGAACCAGGGATATTGTCAACGAGGTTACCGGAAAAAAGGAATATCTCGCCTACAGCCATTCCTCCTACACCGACTGGACCTATGTCACTGTACAGCCGGAGGACTATATCCTAAAGCCCGTTAACCGGCTGCTGAATATTTTACTTTTATTTACCCTCGGCCTGCTGGCTGCCTCCCTGGTGGTGTCCTATTATTTATCCAGGAGCCTGACAAAGCCGGTCAAGCATCTGAAGCACATTGTACAGCGTATAGAGATCGACACCCTGGGCAAGGAGCATGCTACGGATTATCCCATGCCCTACATCGAGCTTTATGAGCTGTACACGGCGTTCCAGCATATGAGTGAAAAGCTGAAGGTTTCCATGAATGAGTTGATTGATTCCAGGCAGCAGGAATTAAAATCGCGCACTCTTGCCCTTCAGTCACAGGTAAACCCGCATTTTTACTATAATACACTCTATAGCATTATCCTCCTTGCGGAAAATGACCAGTCAAAGGAAGTAATCATGGTCTGCCGGAATCTTTCCACCATGATGCGCTATATCACGGATACCTGCCAGACCAATGTCTGCATCCGCTCCGAGCTTGACTATGTGCAGAAATATCTCTATTGTATGAAGGTACGCTACCAATCCAGCTTAAGCTATTCCATAGATGTTGATGATATCCTTCTTGACCTGGCAGTACCCAAGCTGATCATCCAGCCCCTCGTGGAAAATGCCATCAAATACGGAACCACCTGCGCTCCCCCTTGGAATCTCTCCATAACGGGGCGGGTTTATGACACCCACTGGCAGGTTGATGTCGTTGATTCCGGTTCAGGCTTTACAAAGGAGGCGATACAGACCATCGCAAAACGGATTAAGGAAGTGGATGCAAATCCCGGAATGCCGGAAATGCAGATTAACGGGCTTGGAATCATTAATGTATACCTGCGCTGGAGGATTTTCTGCCAGGATACCATGATATTTAACTATGGCAATACACCGGAGGGTCACGGCATCGTTTCCATCGGCCAAAGGATATCATTGCAAAGAGAGGAGAAACAAGAGCTATGAAATATACTGCTATCGTTGCAGAGGATGAGGAATTATTACTCCATGGACTGGTGAAAAAAATCGAAGGCCTGAATGTTAACTTTAAGGTAATCGGCGAAGCCCAGACCGGCTTACAGGCATATGCACTGGTGAAGGAGCTTTCACCGGACCTGGTTATTACGGATATCCGCATGCCTGAGATGGACGGCATTTCCCTGCTTAAAAAAATCCGGGAGAAGTATCCATCCATGGACTTTATCATTACCAGCGGCTATTCTGATTTCGAGTATGCAAAGAGCGCTATCCATCTCCAGGTCAGCGAATACCTGCTAAAGCCTATTGATCCTGATGAATTAAGGGATGCCCTTTTAAAGCTTAAGACCAAATATGAGCTTGCGCAGAGCTCTTTTAATGATATCTTTAATTCTTCTACGGCTTATGGCACTCCCGGTCAGATAGCTTCCCTTTTGAAGGATTATCTGATCCAGAATTATAACCAGGAGGTTAACTTTAACCTGATTGCAAATAATATGAATTATAGTCCGGGGTATCTGACGAAGATTTTCTATAGCTACTATAACTGCAGCCCCTCTAAATACTTGATTTCCCTCCGTATTCAAAGAGCCCAGTATCTGCTGTCCCACCATCCGGATTTGACGGTTAGGCAGATCGGGGAGAGTATTGGGTATAATGACCAGGGGTATTTTAGTAGGATTTTTAAGAAGCAGACTGGGCTTAGCCCGTTGGAGTATAAGGAGCGGGTATAAGATGCCGTGGATAGGCTTTGGGTTGTGAGAGTTTGTGTGAATAGGATTTAGGTTGTGTTACCACTGATTTACTGAGGTACAGTGTTTCTAATTTAATCAAAAATGTGTTTAATTGTAATCGTTGGAATATAGTTTTAGGGGCTGTAATATGCAGCCCCTGATTTTTGATGTTTTTCTCTTTTGATAGTCTGACCTTGTACTTTACCATCCTTTCATATCCGCACTCTTCATTGCGCATATAAGAACACAGATGGTATTATAAAAGGCCTTTTGCTTTTAATTCCCTTACATAGCTTCCTTCGATATCACACCAGTTTTTCTCTGCATAATCCATCAGTTTCGTTGCCTGTTCCATTGACATTGGATTAAAGTATAAGAACAGTGCATTGGTTCCGTATCTTGCGATGAGCTTATCAAGGCGTTCTATCCATTCTTCAACCTCGCCGGTGTATACCTTTACCCAGAGGCCTTTTCCTGCTGCCACTGCCTTGTCATAGATTTGGTACCATTCCTCAATGGTGCCGTCCGGACCATGATCACCGCTAGTCCACTGAAGTGCATCAATTGCCTCTACTTCCATTAAGGCATCCATATGCTTAATTGCATCCGGACCATCCAAATGATAAATGATATGATCCAGCCCCTCTGCCTGCTTTCTTAAGGATTCCTTAATAAACTCATGGAAGTTATCCGGTGACATCATCGCTGAGAAATCACATTGCAGCTTCACGGTTTTTCCCGGTCCCCAGATTTGGAATACAGTATAACAGCTGGCGCCGTTTTCATCCTTTACGATATCATAGAAGGTATCATAGTATTTCTGATAGAGGCTGGTGACCTGTTCAATGCGGCGGCTTATCTCCTCCGGTTCATCGATCATGTCAAAAATCGTATTCTGCGCGCCCCTCATGGAAGCCAGAACGTCAATGTTCTCCATAATATCCGGGATACCGATTAAGAAGTCGTCCCCTGCAAGCTCCTTTACTCTTTTGAACAGCTCTACATGCTGCTTAAACCATTTGTTATCCGGATCAAATTCCAGGTCTTTATAATCCAGCCAGTCCTCGACGAACTCCTCAAACCATACCGTATCTTCATTGAAGACAATCTCACTGCCTAAATATCCTGCCATGGAGCCGGGGCCAAAATCAAGGCTTACATTAGGGAAGCTTTCTCCCATGAATTCGTGGGTTTCGCAGAAATAACGGAAACGCTCCACAATTCTTTCTGCATCCTGATATTTATCGTACATGTCCTTTGGCTTCAGCTCTTCTTCACGGGCAAGGTCACGTGCCTCTTCCTTCGTGGCCCAGACGCACATCAGCGGTCTTCCTGTGTTCTGCCTCTTCCAATAGCTCTCCCATTTTTGCTTTGTTTCTTCCCAATTTTCCTTATATAACATCTGTTACCTCCTTGATTAATTTCTGCTACTCGATTAATTTCTGCTGCTTGATTAATTTCTGCTGCTTAATTAATTTCTGCCACTTGATTAATTTCTGCCACTTGATTAATATTCTGCTACTTGATTAGTATTCTGCTACTTGATTAATTTCTGTTACGTTCAACTATATTAATATCTACCGGTGCTTCCATAGAATATAGGAGCCATGAAACAGTTCCAACAACCGGCCTGGCTAAATATCTGTTATTCAATTAAAGTCTGCACACTGGGGTTATTTTGTAATTTTTATAATCTCATAACTACGCTGTATCATACCCGGAAAGCTTCCACATGGATCATCAATCACCAACCGCTGTTCCTGCTCCAGCCAGCTTATATTTGTTATGGCATATTCGCCCTCTTCGTAGCCATAGCCGTTGCCCGCATCCTCATAGAGTTCAAATTCTGCATCCTTACCACAATAAACCTTAAGAAGGACCGGAGCCTCCGGTATCTCGTCCACATATTGCATTACCTGTGTTGTCGGTAATATGCTCCCTTCCTTGACATATAGCGGTATTTTATCAATAGGAGCGTCTGCCTGTATTGTCTGTCCACCCTCATAATACTGGTTAGTCCAATAGTCATACCAGCCGTTTCCTTCCGGAAGATAAACGTCTCTTGTCTTTGCCTGATCCAGCAAAGGAGCGTCTTTTTTGTCCTTTTCATAATACATCGGCGTCGTTACCGGGCAAACCATCAGGTTATGGCCAAACAAATACTGGTCATCAATGTTTCTGGCTTTCTTATCCTTCGCATAGTCAAAGGCCAGCATGCGGAGCATTGTCGCATCATCCTTCCAAACCCTTGCTGCTGTTGAATAGATGTATGGTATCAGCTGATACCGGAGCCGGTTCGCTTTCACCAAGGCCTCATAAAACATTGCCCCTGCTTCTCCCGCTTCTTCAAACTTCCACAGCTCTCTCCTAAAATCCGTACCATGGCTCCGGAAGATTGGAAGAAAGCATCCATATTGGAACCAACGGGTAAATAGCTCACCATAGGCAGGATCTTCATAACCCTTTTCATACTCACCATTCCAGAACCATTGAATACCCTTTTTCACAAAAAAGGCTCCGATATCCAGCGTCCAGTAGGGTATACCGCTGGCACAGAAATTCAGGCCGGAAGCTATCTGCTGCTTAAGGGTATCCCAGCTGGCAGCAATATCTCCGGACCATAGGATCGCACCATAGCGCTGCTGCCCTGTATATCCGTTACGGGTCAGATTAATGACCCTCTTCTCCTGGGTTGAATTCCTCTGCCCCTCATAGATTGCCCTTGCATGGTAAAGGCCGTAGGAGTTGGTCAGCTGTGCCGGTATATACTGGCTGCAGGTGTCATAAAACTCCTGATACATGGTATTTGGCTCCGGCTTAACATTATGATTCCATTCCGGCGTAAAGGGTTCACTGGAATCACACCACCAGGCGTCCAGCCCGTGGCAGAACAAGCCTTCCTCTGCCTGCTTCCAATATAGCTTTCTGCCTTCCTCCCTGTAAGGGTCATAAATACTGCTGCCCTGGAGTAACAGCTTCTGCTCCGCAAATTCCTTATAATTATCGCTGTCCTTACTCATATTAGGCCAAACAGATATCATAAGGTTTGCATGGTTTTCGTGGAGCTGTTCCATCATTGCGGCAGGATCTGGAAAACGTTCTCTGTCAAAGGTTTTCTGCCCCCACAGCTCGCCCTCCCAGGACCACCAGTCAAGTACAATACAGTCAAGTCCTATCCTTCTGTTCCTATATTCCTGAACAATATCGCAAATCTCCTGTGCAGTCTCATACCTCTCCTGTGACTGCATAAACCCGAAGGCCCATTTGGGGAGCATGGCAGCTTTCCCGGTAAGTAACCGGTACCCATGGATAACACCGTCCAGGGAGCCGCCCTGGATGAAATAATGATCCATTTCATAGTCTGCCTCCGTGTATAGATAGGAGCCATATCTGGTATCATTAAAAATCATCGGGCTATAGGTATCTACCAGAATTCCATATCCCAGGCTTGATACCAGAAGGGGAATTGCAATCTTTAGGTTTGCCTGATGAAGATACTGGGTGGTTCCGCGCAGGTTAAGATACCCCTCCTCCTGCTGCCCCAGACCGTATATGGCCTCATCCTCCTGCCAGTCCAGATGCAATCTTGTTTTATACAGCTTCTGGTCAAATACCTTTGCCGCATCCTTTACTACTTCCTTGATTCCGTCCGGGGTCACGATGCGCTCTATCTTTGTATTTTCATCTACAACGGTCCGGTAGGAATCAAATTCTTCTAAGATCCTGCTTTCAAATTTCCGTTCCGCCAAAAGCAGGTTATTCCCACAATCATAATAGCGTATGGACGCCCTGGCTCTATCTATAATTAAATTCAGCTTTTTTGTAGATAGCCTGATTTGGTCTTCTGTCTCTTCATAAGTCCAATCCGAAAAGCTTTCCCGGAAAATAACTCCCGGCTTTTCCGCGTCAGAAAAGGTATCCCTCAGGGTATGGACGACACGGACAATCTCCGGTGTTTTCGGCTCAAGCTTCAGCATCGCATTTTCTGAATATAGAACCAGTGCATCCTTAATCCGGGTTACCTTTAGGATTCTGTTATCCGGTCTTTTTATAACATCCAGCATGTTAACTCCTATTCCTGTACATAATTTCTATACATATTTTTATAAGGCTAAACGTAAGCTCCTCCAACTGTTCCGCTATAGAATCTATTCTGCTATAGAATTTGTTCCACCATAGAATTTGTTCCATCATAGAATTTGTTCCGCTACAGAATTTGTTCCGCTACAGAATTTGTTCCACTACAGAATTTGTTCCACTACAGAATTTGTTCCACTACAGAATTTGTTCCACTACAGAATTTGTTCCGCTACAGAATTTATTCCGTTACAAAATTTACTCCGTTACAAAATTTACTCCGTTACAAATTATAAGAATTCGCTATAAAGTTTTTTAACTATACTAATTGTTAATTTTTTTGGCTGCCGTATTTAAGCCTCGTACTACTGGCCAGATTACAGCAGCCCTTTTATTCATAACAAGAGAATCAGCCTGCTAATTCCTCCTGCTTCATTTTAACTCTGCTTATTCCACTACCACGCCTTTTTGCAGCATAATATTAGCATAAAGCGCCTTCTCACCGGTGGCTATGATCGCATAGGCTGTCTTAGCTTCTTCGTAGAAGGCAAAGCGCTCCACCTGTCCGATTGCTTCTGCCCCCCTGCTGTCATACTTACCTATGATTTCCTGATACACATCCCAGATTGGTGTTTCTACCGTATCTCCCGGCATTACCTCCATGAGCGATACCGGATGCTCCGTATAGGTATCCAGTGGAAACAGCCGTAAAATCGCATCCAGGATTACAGGAACCCCATGCCCGTCACAGCGGATAACAATTGCATCCTTTCCCATGGATTCTGCGGGAAAATTACCGTCAGCGATAACAATTCTGTCACTATGTCCCATTTCACATAACACTTTTAATAACTCCGGTGATAAAATTTTCGGTATACCCTTTAACATATTTGTCCCCCTGTATTTTGTTATTTTTATTTTAACTTATGTAAATAAGTATAATACTTATTTTGAGATAATCAATGTTATTATTTCCGAACGTAGGATAGTATATTAAAATCTTAAGATTGTATATAATGATTCACTTGGCATAAACAGCTTTCAGACCTACCCATGCACAGTGGATATGAATCACCTATATCCACCTCACAGCCTAAATCCCGCCCATTTGGCCCCTAATCCAATATACACTCCTACATATCATCCTATATACACTCCTATATATCATCCTATGTATATTCCTATATATCATCTTATATATACTTAACCTGCAGTAGCCTAAAAGTATTGCTGTCTCCATATATCATAAAATAGTATATAGAAATCTAAAAATAACGGAAGAAATCCAGAATAAAACTTGTTATCCTTAATCATAAAGCATAAACAATACAGCTGCTGGCAGACATGGCCTCTGCCCGGCGATTTTCCATATGGAGGTATTCTATGAAGGATAATAAATTTGTATTAGGAGTTGTTGGCCTTGGAGAGGGAAGAAGTATTATTTCGGCCGTTTTAAACAGTGAATATTATACTCTGGGAAATATCTGCGATTTGAATGAGGAGCTTTGCAGGCATAGATGTGAGGAATTCCATTTTGACCGCTATACTACCAGCTATGAAGAGCTTCTAGAGGATGAAGAAATTGATATAGTAGGAATCTACACGCCGGACCAGTTCCATGCTGCCCATATCAAACAGGCGCTCATTGCCGGAAAGCATGTTATCTGTACCAAACCAGTACTGCTTGGCCTAAAGGAGGCTAAGGAGCTGCTGGAATGCCAGCAAAGGTCAGGTAAAAAGGTATTTGTCGGGCAAAGCACACGTTTCTTTGAGTCAATCCTGCAGCAGAGAAAATCCTACGAATCCGGCGCCCTGGGCGAGCTTGTAACCATAGAGACCCATTATAAAAGTGATTCCAGATGGTTTTTAGACCGCCCCTGGAGCAAAAAGGCCGGCTTTTCCTGGATGTACAATTTCATGATCCATGCGGTAGATCTTGCCGCCTGGTATCTTCCAGATATTGAGGAAGTATTCGGCTACGGCGTCGTCAGCTCCAATACAAGGGAGTTTGGATTAAATGTAGAGGATACCCTTACCTTCCTGGTCAAGGATAAAAGCGGCTTATATGCCACCGTTGAGGGAGCTTATGCTACCCCCTGCCTGAATAAAGAGATTGAATTTCCCATTGAGTGCACCATAAGGGGCACCAAGGGAATCTCAAGAGGCGGCTACAACCAATTGGTAATGTACCAAAAAACGCTAAAGGACACCTTACCAGAGGGTAAAAAATGTTATTCCCTGGATGCAAGGCCAGAGGATTTCTTTGAAGATAAAACACATCGTTATGACGGGAAGCATCCCTATTACTTCCGGTTTGAAGGAGAGACGCATCATGCCGGGGAATATCAAAACTATATCGACTACTTTGCCAAAACCCTGCTGGCAGGTGGGACTCCTCTTCCGGACCTTAAGGAAGGAATCCATACCATCGCAGTTATGGAGGCTATGAGCCGTTCCCTGCAAACCGGTACACCTGTAAAAGTCGATAGCATACTAAGCGAATACGGTATTATTTAGCCCACCTTATATTGATGGGGAAAGCAGCTGCAACTATGCATAACTGCTTTCCCCATTTTCATGATAAGAAAAATCATCTTACTGATTCCCCGTGTTTCCAGGTCATTCCCGTCTTCTTGCCGGCAATGCTCCAACATGCTTCTTATAAATCCTATAAAAATTAGCCATATTGTGAAAGCCGGATTCCATAGCAATCTCATACATGCTCATATCGGTTGTCTTCATCAGCTCCTCCACCCTTCGAAGGCGTAAGCCAATGACATAGTCAATAAAGCTGGTATCCGTAATTTTCTTAAAATAAGTGCTAAAATAATTCTCGCTCATGTAGACCGATTCTGCAACCTCTTTTAAGGTAAGCTTTTCCGTATAATGGGAATTAATATAATGGAATGCCTCCTCCAGGCGCTTCATATTGTGCTTCTTATCCGTCAGGGTTTCTTCTGCCTTCCCCAGCCCCCGGTCCTTCTGGTAATACCGGATCAGAAAGGTCAGGATCCGTAGCATATCCGCCAGGATGAGAAGCCGGTATCCCTGGCTCCGGCTCTGCTCTTCCCCGTATATTTCCTTTATCATCTGTACGATATCCGGGGTGAAAAGCTCTTCCCTGTCGACCTTATTCTTAAAATTACTTCCCCGTTCCACAAAGGGCTTCAGATAGTCATAATGCAAATTGGACACCAGCTCTGTCCCAAAGACCATTACCGTCATCACCATCTGCTCGCTTTCTACAAGCCAGCCGTGGGGCTCCACATTATTGAAAATGATAAGGTCCCCTTCCTGCATCTCATATTGCCGTCCATTCACAAAATAGCTTCCGCTGCCGCTCTCCACATATGAGATTTCACAATAATTGTGCCAATGGAAAGAGTCCCTGCGATTGTCTGCCTTATTTAATTGAACCTGATTAATTGCAAAAGGAAAATCCTTATCAAGTATGATATTATCCCTGTAAATCAGCATATCGGTTCTGTTTATCCTTCCCGTTACCCTTCCTAAAGCCTGTTTCCATAAAAGCTTCTTCACCGCCATGGCTCCTTTGGGATCACATTTTGATAATAGCGGGCACATATAAATGATATCTTACCAATGCCTAATATTCAACAGTTTTCTGCAAAAGCAGATAAAGCTTCCCGGCTCAGTGTACAGCTGCCCAAACGGACGCTGTTCCCTACACAGGGCCGGGAAGCGGAAAGTGTGAAGAGAAATTCTAAGGTACCAAAAGACGCCACCCAAGAATTTCTAAAACTTCACACTGGAAGAACGCAAGTGCAGCGTTCTTCCCAAATTTTGTCACGATAATTCTTTTAAATATTCCACCAGCTGCTTTAAGGAAGAATCCTTTTTAAGTGCGGCAGCCAGTTTTTTATTCACCCCTTCAATGACAGACTTCAGCTCCTCCTCCGAGGCAGTCTGGTTAATATAATCCGTCAGGCCGTCATCATTCTTCCCATTGTTTATCAGCAGCTCACCGGATTCATCCCTGCTTACGACCAGCACGCTCATTCCAGGCACCAGGGTTTCTACATTCTTCATCTTAATATCATAGGTCGTAAATACGATATAGCTATCCTCCGTCAAGCCGGGCTTTACAATCTCCTTAATGTTTTCATACTTCTCAATGACTTCTTTTTTTCTATCAAAAGTTTCCTGGCCCTTCTTCTTATCCGCCTTCGTCCTCGAGGTTAAAATGCTGATATCATACTCCCCAGCCAGATCAAAATATTTATTAACCAATACGCTGATATCCGCCTCTGCCGCAGCCTGGTCCGCTGCCGCTGCTTCATCTGCGGCTTCTGCCCCAGCCGTTACAGCAGCGCCTTCCGTTGCAGAATATAACTCAGCCCCAGGGCTTATTTCATCGCCAGCGCTTACATCGTCCCCTGAGGCAGCTACATTACCAGAGCTTGCTTCATTGGCGGAGCCTGCTTCACTGTCGGGGCTTTCACCCCTGCCTTTATTGTTGGCATTATACAAAACTATGATTAATAGAACGGCCACAATTCCTAATCCAACCAGATATTTTCCCGTTTTTGTCATTCCTGTTCCTTTCCTCCAAAAGATATGTAGTCAATTGCGGACTCCGAAAACTAACGCAATTTTCATACGGTTGATACAGGTTCCCGAGCGCAATTAGCATGTGTCCAATGGGCATAATTTTACCGCATGGAGCGAGGGAATTTGTATCAACCGTATGAAAATTTTCACTACCTATGTTACTTTATAATTAACCGCAAGCTCCCTACCGCTCTCCATTAATCATTAATATAACGCGCCGCCTTATACGGAGTCCTGTAGTTATAGCTCGTTACCCTGATACCGGTCTTCGGGCTGCTGGCACTAATCACCTTTCCGCCGCCGATATAAATTGCCACATGGTTAATCCTTCCGCCTCTGGCATAGAATACTAAGTCTCCCGGCCGCAGATCACTTAAGGATATACTCTTTCCGCCCACAGCCTGTGACCTGGAGGTTCTGGGAATGCTGATACCATAATTGCGGAACACGGACTGGGTAAAGCCTGAGCAATCGGTTCCCCTGGTCAAGCTTGTCCCGCCCCAGACATAGGGATTTCCCCTAAACTGCAGTGCAAATTGCACTAGCTTGTCCCTTAGGGACGAAATACTTATAGACGAATTACTGGAACTCTTGTTACCCGTCGTGCCCGAAGCAGATCCCTGTCTATTCCCTGTCTGCTCCGTATGTAGTGCCGCCTGCTCTTCCTCCAATCGTTCCCGTTCCTCTTCGATTGATACGGCCTCTTCAAATTCTGTTTTCACTTCAACATAGTCCGTTGATAAATAACCTGTTTTATCACCTTCATAGGCTATTTTAACCCATCCGTCCAATTCCTTTTTGACGGCATATTCATCTCCCAGTGCAAACAGTGTTAAAACCTCGGAATCGGTATTAGCTTCCTTGCGTACCTTTAAGGTTGTCGTATTGACTATGGCAACCCTGGTTCCCAGCTCGCCTACCAGCTTTAATGCGTCTGCCCCTGTTGTCAGGTACTCTCCTTTTATGTAGCCTGTAACTGTACCGGATTTTACCTTGTACCAGTCACCTTCAGTGCCAAGGATCGTGGCAGCTGATTTGGTGTATAGCTTTCCGAGGATCTGTCCTTCCTCGCTTGCCCTGTCCCTTATGTTGACATAATCTGTTACCTTCGCAAAGGCCACATTTTGGCATTGCTTTAAATAATCACTTTCGATATAATTCTTGAAATTAAGGTTGTCCTCACCGGCACTGACATAATAATTGTTCAAGACCAGGTCAATTCCTGCAAGCGGAATCTCTTCGGCTTTTA
>JARKQP010000299.1 GCA_029974875.1 Mobilitalea sp. | reverse complement strand
TTAGGAGTATTATCCGCATTCCATGTGAATTTTTGCATTCTGAGGTTTCTATCCCAGCCTGCACCGCTGAACTTGGCAGCATGGTATACTATCCAGTCCTCTGTACCGCTCGGGGATTTCACAAAGCAGTTATGTCCGGGTCCGAATACATGTGCTGTTTTCTGGAATACAGGTGTGCTCTTTTTTGTCCATGAACTTTTGATTAGCACATTTGTTCCTGTCAATTTCAACTGTCCCAGGCAGTAATCATCGGTCCAGCTTCCATCTGCCGAGTAGATGATGCAAACGGTTCCGTCTTTCACAAGAACCTGCGGCCCTTCGTTTATTCCTCCTGAGCCCGGTATCTCCCAGGCATAATCAGGCCTGGATATCTCCACCCTGGGCCCGCTTATGGTCCAGGGATTGCTCATAGGAGCGATATACAGGTACTGTATGTAAGTTGTGCTGTTCGGCCAGCCTGACCATACAAAATACTTGTTTCCCTGGTATGTCAGAACCGTTCCGTCAATAGCCCAATTATCACTGCTGTCGCTAATCTTACTTTTGAAGGTGTAGGAGCCGTTTGTAGGGTCATTTGAATCAGTTCCTCCCTCCAGCACATACATCCTGTGATTTAGGTTATCCCCATCATCAGCAGCAAAATAAACGTACCACCTGCCATCTAAATAATGAAGCTCAGGCGCCCATACATCCTTGGAATAGGAGGTGCCTGTAGGAGGTGTCCATATGAAGAGAGGCTCAGCTGCCGCTATATCCTGGAGCCTGCTTGCCTTTTTAATGAGTATATTTGCGCCATCCGAAGCACACAGATAATAATTGCCTCCTGCCGTGACTATCCATGGATCCGCGCCATTTCCTATAGGATTTGTAAATGTGGCTGCCCCGGCATTTACACATAGGAGCGAAATGGTTAAAAGCAGGACCAGAAGCGTAGAGACCGATTTCTTGAATTTTAACATACTTACCATCCTTTCAACTTTTAATAATTCGGTTTGATGTTTTTTGTAAGAACCTGTTTTTAGATGCATAAAAATAGCAGTTTTTATATGAGTATTCCTTTTGTTACAAAAAATAGTAAAATTTACGTCAGCTGATTTTAGTAGAATTATAAATCATGATAAATATGAATGAAATTCTAAATAATTTATAATAGTGGAAAATTT
>JARKQP010000924.1 GCA_029974875.1 Mobilitalea sp. | reverse complement strand
GGCTGGTGGTCAAACGGGAAAGATGTATGGATGCAGTTTGACGATTTTACAGTAAGAAAACGGTAATAAATTTAAAATACTAATCAACAAAAGATAACCCCTTGTTACTCAAGTACAAGGGGTTATCTTAAAATTAAGCCTATAAAAATTCAAGCAACAGTAAAAATATTTGACGGTAATATGAAAAAAACCTTTTATATAGGTTACAGTAGAAAGGAGATAGTATGTTTAAAAAGTTTATATCCTATAAATATATAACAAAAGTGGGAAGAAATAAAAAAAATAGTTTAACGGCATTTCAGAAGCTGTTAAAATCAGGCAGTAACAGCAAAGCTCTTGTTGCAGCCTTAATACTTGCATTTGTATTTTTATCGGTCATATTTCCTGTAACGCAGCCGGCTATAGCTTATGCAGCAAATACTAATTACATATCCAACCGGGCTCCTTTGCTTGATACGCCTTTTATTTCCCTGCCCATAGGGAGTGTAAGGGCCAACGGCTGGTTATTAAAGCAGCTTGAGTTGCAGAAGGAGGGGCTCACCGGTAACTCAGAGGTGATTTACCCCGAACTGAAAAGCAACAGTGCATGGCTGGGAGGGAATGCGGCTAATTCAGACTGGGAACGTCCTACATATTATGTAAGAGGTCTTGTTGCTCTTGCATATGTGCTCAACGACGCAACCTTAAAGGCGAGGGCACAGAAATGGATTGATTGGGCTATAAGCAGTCAAAGAGCTGACGGGAGCTTTGGGCCCGTATCAAATGATGATTGGTGGCCAAGGATGCCCATGCTGGACGCCTTGATGGATTATTATGAAGGAACTAATGATTCCAGGGTCATAAGCTTCATGACAAGGTACTTCAGCTATCAGAGAAATTCTCTTTCCTCAAGGCCGCTGAGGGATTGGGGTAAAGCAAGAGCAGGAGATAATGTCAATGCGGTGCTTTGGCTTTACAACAGGACCGGTGACTCAAATCTGCTAACTCTTGCAGATACTCTGCAAAATCAAGGCTACAACTGGCCGGATATATTTACCAATAATAAGTTTTTGACAAGCTTTCATCAGGACCTCATGGTAAAGCACAGTGTTAATGTGGCGCAAAGCTACAAGAATGCTGCTATATATTATCAAAAGTCCAACAGTGCTCTTGACAGAGATGCTTTTATGGAAGGGCATAACCATCTGCTGCCATATCATACCCAGATACATGATATGAACTCCGGCACTGAAGCACTCTCGGGCAATGCTTCTATTCAGGGAGTCGAGCTCTGCTCCATTGTAGAGAGAATGCTGTCTAACGAGCAGGCATCCAGGATTTTGGGAGATGCGAGAATTGGAGACCAGCTGGAGAAAATAACCTTCAATGCTCTTCCCGGAGCACTGGACGAATACATTCATCAGCACCAGTATTATATTCTTCCGAATCAGGTTCAGAGTAAGGCAGGCTCAAACGGTTTCGGACAGGACTATGCAAATGGAATAGTTCCCGGACCGTACTCAGGCTTTCCATGCTGCCGTTACAACCTGCATATGGGTTGGCCTAAATATGTGCAAAACAGCTGGATGGCAACGACAGACAACGGACTTGCGGTAACAGCATACGGTCCTACCACTGTCACTGCAAAAGTTGCAGCAGGAGTAAATGTTACCTTTACTGAGGATACAAACTATCCCTTTGAAGAGCAGATGAGATTTACCTTAAGCTCCGGTCAATCCGTAAAATTCCCTCTTAAACTGAGAATACCCTCATGGTGTACATCACCTACAGTCAAGGTGAATGGTGTAGTTCAAACCGGAGTGGCACCGGGAACATACTATACAATAAATAGGACCTGGAATAATGGAGATACCGTGACCCTTGATGTGCCCATGACTGTGAAGACTTCTACATGGGTTAATAATTCGGTCGGCATCGAAAGGGGGCCCCTGGTATATTCCCTGAAAATAGATGAAAATTGGTCGAGATTGACAAACTATAGCTTTAATGGGATTGACTTTAGCGAATACCAGGTATTCCCAAAGATAGCATGGAACTATGGTCTGGTAATAGACAGAAGCAACCCGGAGGCTTCCATAACAGTATCAACCGGTCCGATGCCTGATAATCCATTCAGGCCTGGGACGACCCCCGTTAAGCTGCTGGCAAGCGCCAAGAAAATTCCGTCCTGGGGACTTGATGTAAACGGCATTCATGCTGCTGAGCCTCCATACAGCCCTGTAGCTTCGACGCAGCCAACGGAGCAGGTTACGCTTATACCTTTCGGAGCTGAACGCATAAGGCTGACCTATTTTCCTGTAATAGGCACACCTGCTGGTCCAAGTACATCCTTTACAGATAATTTTGCGACAGGAGGACCTAATAAGTGGGTAAACTTCGGAGGCGGCTGGCAGCAATCAAACGGCAAGTACTATTCGGAATCCTACAACATACCGGGAGTAAAATCAATTGCAATGGGTACAAATTTCTCTGATTTGGTTTATGATCTGAATATAAATATCAGCAATACAAATACCCAGGGAGGCGCATTGTTCAGGGTGAACAATCCGGCCAACGGTACAGATGCATATCAGGGCTATTATGCCGGAATAAATACGGCAGGGAATGTCATTCTTGGGAAGGCTAATAATGGATGGACACAACTTGCATCAGTCAATATGACTGTAACTCCGGGGGTATCATACCATATGAGGGTTATCGCACGGGGTTCCAATATCAAGGTTTTTGTAGGCGATATGGTTACGCCCAAGATAGATGTTAATGATTCCGCATTCACATCGGGTGCAATCGGTCTTAGACAGTACAGCGGTACGGGGACTCCTGATCTCAGCGGTCATACAGTAGTCTTTGATAGTGTAAACGTGCAGATACCTGCCCCAACCAATGCAAAGAGCAGTGCCAATCTTGCAGTTACCGGAGCCGGCGCTAAGCCTGTTTATACAGCCGCACATGCAGGCAGTGCTGCATATATGAATGACGGGATTAAGAACAATCAAAGTGTGGACAGTTGGACGGGAGCAGCCAAACCAAATGGCGACGCATGGGGATATATATGGGCTCAGCCATATAATCTGAACAAGGCAGTGTATACAACAGGCAAGGGCTTTGCTGATGGCGGATGGTATGCAAGCGGGCTAAAGGTGCAGGTTTTGCAAAACGGAACATGGATTGATGTCAATGGACTGACGGTCAGTGCTGCTTATCCATATAATAATACGGCTGTACCATATAGGAGTTATACCTTCTCCTTTAATGACACCTGGGGTGATGGAGTGAGAATTATAGGTGCTCCCGGGGGAACTGCTTCGTTTACATCCATCTGCGAGCTGGAGGCATACTATTCACCTGCTCCTGTTACGGCAACTGACAGCTTCAACGGTCCTTTGAGTTCAGTGTGGACCTGGAGTGCTCCATTGCCCGGACCCACCAATGCATTCATAAATGGAAACCTCAGGCTGGCAATTCCAGGTACCAATATTTATGACCAATGGATAAATATTGATAACTCACCCAAGCTGACGAGAACCGATATGGGTTCGGGAGACTGGGTCATAGATACAAAAGTGAATCTTACATCATATACCGCCGGTTCAAGCTTCATAGAGGGATTAATAGTAAAATTCGGCACAAATAATTATTATCTGTGGGGAAATCTGATGGGACAAAGTTTGGAATTGTCTCGTTCAGGAGTTCCCGCTATCCTGAGCGTAAATGGCTATACCAATCCCACAGCTTATCTTAGGATAGAAAAAATCACTGATACTTATTACTTCTATTATAAAGCTAATGAAGGAGATGCATGGATTTGTGCGGGCAGCAGTAATTATGCAGGAGCTGTGGTGTCGGTGGGCTTAATGGGTAAGACCTGGGCCAATGTAAATGTTACAGCAGATTATGATTATTTTGCCCTTATGAAATAAATATGGATGACCAATACAATATTAGAATTATAGGCAAAAGAGCTTATAAGCTCTGATGAGAAAGATTAAAGTGAAGCATTCCAGGCAGTTACCCATAGATGCCTGGAATGCTTCACTTTATTGTAGGAGTAATTTGGCGGGATTCATATACCAATAATTTGACAAGCCCTGAAAAAAACACAATAAACCTTAAAATTACACAATTGTTAATATCATACTAATATACTATAATCAAAATGTCCTTATAATAAAAACGAAAAGTGTTTAAATTAATCAATATCTTTTTGCATTGCT
>JARKQP010000271.1 GCA_029974875.1 Mobilitalea sp. | reverse complement strand
CTGCTGACCATCGGCTACCAAAACCGCTACCGGCCTGACAGCTCTTATCTCAAGCAGGAATGCGAGAACGGGGAGCTGGGCGATATCTATTATGCAAAGGCAAAAGCCATCCGCCGCCGTGCGGTGCCTACCTGGGGCGTGTTTTTAAATGAATTTGAACAGGGAGGCGGTCCGCTCATTGATATCGGAACCCATGCCCTTGACCTGACGCTGTGGACCATGGGCAATTACAAGCCGAAAAGCGTGGTAGGCACAATCTACCACAAGCTCAATGGCGAGACAAAGCCTGCCAATGCCTTTGGACCCTGGAAGCCGGAGGAGTTTACTGTGGAGGACAGTGCCTTTGCCTTTATCGTCATGGAGGATGGGGCTACGATTACCCTGGAGGCCAGCTGGGCACTTAACACATTGGATGTACATGAGGCCAAAACTGTGCTGTGCGGTACCAAGGCCGGTGCGGATATGCTCAATGGGTTGACGATCAATGGAACAAAAAATGACCGTCAATATGAATTGAAGCCTAACCTGGAAGCAGGCGGAGTTGCTTTTTATGAAGGCGGCGCCCTCTCCCCCGAGGTGATGGAGCAGCAGACCTTTCTGAAGGCTGTCCGCGGTGAAGGCGAGTTAGTAGTACTGCCGGAGCAGGCTGCAGTGGTTACGCAGATTTTGGATGCTGTTTACCAATCTGCCAGAGAAGGAAAACAGGTTATTTTTTAACATAAATAAAAGAAATACACGGCATAGCCGTATCGGAGCATAGTAGGGGCTAGTAAGCGCATAATGCCTGTAGCCCCGGAAAGAAAGAAGGAAGATAGATATGAAATTAGGAGTATTAACAGTTCCATTATATGACCGCAGTGCGGAGGAAGCATTTAAATACCTGAGCAGTCTGGGAGTACAGGCGGTGGAAATCGGTACAGGGGGCTCCCCGGGCAGCAACCATTCCAATCCGCAGGAATTACTTTCAAGTGAGAGTAAGCTTCTGGCCTATAAGGACATGCTGAAGAAATATAATTTAGAGATCAGCGCACTTAGCTGCCATTCCAACCATGTACATCCCAGTGCGGATGTCCGTGCACAGGCTGCCCATGATTTTACCCAGACCCTGCGCCTGGCAGAGAAGCTGGGAGTTGATACGGTGGTGAGCTTTTCAGGATGCCCCGGTGACCATGAGGGTGCAAAGTATCCTAACTGGGTGACCTGTGCCTGGCCCTCAGATTACCAGAAGGTGCTGGACTATCAGTGGAACGGGGAGCTGATTCCCTTTTGGAAAGGGGCAGCCGCCGAAGCAGCAAATTATGGGGTTAATAAGATCGCACTGGAATTACATCCTGGCTTTTGTGTATACAATACGTCCAGCCTGCTGCGCCTAAGGAAAGAGGTTGGCAATGCCATCGGCGCGAACTTTGATCCCAGTCATTTGTTCTGGCAGGGGATTCGTCCGGCGGAGGCTATTAAGGCGCTAAAGGGGGCGATTTACCATTTCCACGCAAAGGATACTAAGATAAATACCACCAACACGCAGATCAACGGTGTATTAGATACCGGAAGCTATGGGGGGCTATCGGATCGCAGTTGGCTGTTCCGTTCCGTGGGCTGGGGTCATGATGCCGGTGAATGGAAGGAAATTATGACTGCCCTGCGTCTGAGCGGATATGATGGAGCGATCAGCATTGAGCATGAGGACGCTTTCATGTCAGTGGAAGAGGGGCTGGAAAAAGCTATTACGTTCTTAAAGGATATCGTTATTTGTGACCAGCCTGTGCAGGCTTGGTGGAATTAAGATGATATAAGGACAAAAAAACATCTCACAGATTGCATACGAAGGGTTCCTGAGCATGCTCTAAATACCAGGAGGTATAAATAGGATGGACAAGAAAAAATTACGCATTGCGTTGATTGGATACGGAGGCATGGGGGACTGGCATGTCCAGACTCTCTCAGGCATTGAAGATGCCAGTCTGTGCGGCATCTGGGATATCGATCCTGCACGGAGGGAGGCGGCGTCCGCAAAGGGGCTGCATGTCTATGGGTCACAACAGGAGCTGTTAGGTGACGGATCGGTGGAAGCAGTAACCATAGCCACGCCAAACGATACACATCTATCTATTGCCCTTGCGGCTATGAGGGCCGGCAAGCATGTGGTTTGTGAAAAGCCGGTGGCGCTTAATAGCGGTGAACTGGAGCAGATGGTCAATTGCGCCAAAGAGATGGGCGTACTATTCACGGTGCACCAAAACCGCCGCTGGGATGAGGATTATCTGACCATTAAAAGGATGTATGATGAGAAAGCCATGGGCAGGGTATTTAATGTCGAGAGCCGTGTGCATGGATCACGCGGAATACCCGGTGACTGGCGCAACCAGAAGCAGCATGGCGGCGGTATGGTATTGGACTGGGGTGTGCATTTGTTGGATCAGATGAATATGATGCTTGGCAGGCGTAAACCCCTAAGTGTTTTTGCGCAGCTGACCAATGTTACCAATGAAGCAGTGGACGACGGCTTCCGCGCCCTTTTCCAGTTTGAGGACCAGTTAACCTTTTTGGTGGAGGTGGGCACCAGCAACTTTATTTCCCTGCCACGCTGGTACATCCAAGGGGAAAATGGTACAGCGGTCATACATGACTGGAAGGGCAACGGCGAAATCGTCATGGTTTCGGATTGGGAAAAGCGTGATGCAGTACCGGTGGTAACCGCGGCGGGACTGACAAAAACCATGGCTCCCCGCACGGAGGAAACAGTAAAGAAGTATCCCTTGCCCAAGGTGCATTCCGATATCCGGGATTTTTACATCAATGTCTGCGCCTGCATCCACGAGGGGGCGCAGCTCCTCATAGCTCCGGATGAGGTGATGGAGGTCATGGGTATCATGGAAGCCATTTTCCAATCAGCGGAACAAAATTGTGTAGTGTACTTTAAGTGAACCCGGGAATACTAAAATAATGAAAGTAGTTAAAGAGTGTCAGAATTCAACTGGCACTCTTTTTGTTGTGGTAAATTACTTCGGAGTATGTTCATGGATTTATTTTAGAACCAGGAAATTGACCAGTAAAGTTTCAATTATCTTAAAAGATTGAAAATTAGATGGATATCTTTTGTTATTATATCAACAATATCTGCATACAATGTAACAACAACGACAATAAGGGGGAATGCGTTCTGTCCTAACGTCGGAACGCAGACACTATGAAAGGCTATATAGAGGAACGGGCGGTTGAAATCGCGAATTTTATTATCGACAATAACGCTACTGTGAGGCAGACCGCAAAGCAGTTCGGTATATCGAAATCAACCGTACATAAAGACGTGACAGAACGTCTTACGCAGATCAACCCCGGTCTCGCTGAACGTGCACGGGTAGTCTTAGACCTCAATAAGTCAGAGCGGCATATTAGAGGAGGTCTGGCCACTAAGGAAAAATACCTTCATAAAACAAGATACAACTAGGTATTCCCATTACCTTAAGCCTTGTATCCAAGGCTTAGGCTTTAGATACAGGGCTTAAGATTTGGCTGCAGGGGAAGAAAGACGAAGTAAGGCGGATTGAAGAAGAGGTTATTCTGATCAATAGAAGATCGAATAATCTCTTTTCGCATTTCCCCATTTGCCAGGGATCGTAAGGGCAGAACTTTTTTTCCTTTATGTGAAGCAATTTCTCATAACTGGTATTTTAGGAGTAAAAAAGTAGTATGATTAATGGTTAATCTGTGATATAATCTAAATTGTGTGTCTAGATAAGACAATATCGTTTTATATTTCACAAAGTATGCAAAAAAATTCACAAATTCAAAAATTGCATGAATAATATCTACATTAAAAACAGCTAAGAAGAAATTAATCAAGAAAGAAGGCAAATGAATTATGGGTAGGTTAACATTTCCAGGCGGTATCCATACCTACGACGGCAAAGAACTGTCGATGGACAAGCCTACAGTAGTCCTTTTACCGAAAGGGGATTTAGTATTCCCTTTATCCCAGCATATTGGCGCTCCGGCGAAACCAATTGTAGCGAAGGGAGACCAAGTGTTAGTGGGACAAAAGCTCGGTGAAGCAACGGGGTTTGTTTCGGCGCATATTATCAGCTCCGTTTCCGGTACCGTAAAGGAAGTAGGAAAAAGACTGACAGTGCAGGGCAGCCTGGTGGAATCCGTCGTGTTCGAAAATGATAACGAATACCGCACAACGGACGGCTTTGGAAAAGACCGGGACGTTGAAAAACTTACTAAGGAAGAAATACGTAATTTAGTGAAGGAAGCGGGAATTGTAGGGCTTGGGGGAGCTGGCTTTCCCACTCATGTTAAGCTGTCACCAAAGGACGACAGTAAGATTGATTACGTAATTGTAAATGGTGCGGAGTGTGAACCGTATCTGACCTCCGACTACCGCATGATGCTTGAGGAGCCGGAAAAGATTGTCGGTGGTTTGAAAATTATATTGAAGCTGTTTGAGCAGGCAAAGGGCATTATTGCAGTGGAAGACAATAAGCCTGCAGCAATCCAAAAGCTAAGGGAGCTTACGGCAAAGGAATCTAAAATAGAAGTTGTAGCTTTAAAAACAAAATACCCACAGGGCGGAGAACGCCAATTAGTATATGCGACAACCGGCAGGAAATTGAATTCTAAAAAGCTACCTTCCGATGTAGGGTGTGTGGTAGATAATGTGGATACCGTGATTTCCATTTATATGGCCGTTGCGAAAAGTACACCTCTGATCCGCAGAATCATAACTGTATCGGGAGATGCGGTGAAAGAGCCACAGAACTTTAATGTAGCAATCGGCATTGACTATTGGGAGCTTCTTGAAGCGGCAGGGGGCTTTGTGGACAGGCCCGAGAAAATGATATCAGGCGGCCCCATGATGGGTGTAGCCATGTATAACACAAATGTTCCTGTAACCAAGATTTCCTCGGCTTTTCTGGGTATTCTGCAGGATAAGGCAGCCGTGATGGAATCGCCCTGTATCCGCTGCGGAAAATGCATCCGGGTCTGTCCGCTGCAGCTGATGCCCTTTGAGCTTGCGGCGCTCAGTAACCGTAATGCGGAGGAGGAATTTGTGAAACGTGATGGTATGGAATGCTGCGGCTGTGGCTGCTGCTCCTATATATGCCCGGCAAAACGGAGCTTGTCCCAGTCTATTATGCAGGCCAGGGCCAATGTTTTGGCTAAGAGGAAGAAAGCATGATGGGTCAGATTATTATCTCAAAGAATAGCGGCATTTGCTATTCTTCCAGGGCTTGTAAACAAGACTTGGAGCTCGCATGTTTTTGGCGAGACCATGTACACTATAACTTCAGAAAGAGGTGTCAGTTTTGAGTGATTTGTTTCATGTGTCAGCGGCTCCGCATAACCGGAGCACGATAACGACAAAAGGTATCATGCGGGATGTAATGATAGCATTGCTTCCAGCTGGATTATTTGGGATATTTAATTTCGGTATCCATGCCTTAATGGTAATAGCAGTAACTGTTCTTGCATGTGTACTGACGGAATACCTGTACTGCAGGATGATGAAAAAGCCGTCCTCCGTGGGCGATTACAGTGCAATGGTGACGGGCATCCTGTTGGCCTTTAATGTACCTGCAAAGCTTCCCTTGTGGATGGCAGCCCTTGGTGGCATCTTCGCTATTCTGATCGTGAAAATGCTTTTTGGTGGGATTGGCCAAAACTTTATGAATCCGGCCCTTGCGGCGCGTGCATTCCTGATCATCAGCTTTCCTGTAAGGATGACTGACTTTGCAGTTGAAAAGGTGGCTCAGACCGCAGACTACATACAAAAAGGATCGGTAGCAATTGATGGTATATCTGGTGCAACTCCGTTAGCCGCATTGAAAGCCGGGGAAGCCGTTGATCTGTTGAAAATGCTGATCGGACAGACCGGTGGAACCATTGGCGAGACAAGCGCAATTGCAATTTTGATCGGAGCGGCTTATCTTGTAGCACGTAAAGTAATTTCTTTAAGAATTCCATTGGCTTATATCATAACAGTAGCGATATTCGTAATAATTTTTGGTGGCCGTGGCTTCGACACCACCTATATGCTCGCCCATGTTTTAGGTGGCGGCCTGCTGCTGGGTGCTTTTTTCATGGCGACGGATTATGTGACCAGCCCGATTACGGCATCCGGCCAGATCATCTTTGGCATCTGCTGCGGGTTACTCACAGGGCTGTTCCGCTTATTTAGCGGTACGGCGGAAGGCGTTTCCTACGCAATTATCTTCTGTAATCTGCTGGTGCCTCTGATTGACAAGGCAACGCGCCAGAGATCCTTTGGAAAGGAGCGTGCTGTCGGTGAAAAGTAAGGATTCCTTAATCAAAGATGCAATCATGCTATTTTTAATTACATTAATCTCCGGCCTGGCTCTTAGCTTCGTGTTCGAGATTACAAAGGCTCCGATTGCGGAGCAAAAGGTTCTTAAATTACAAAAGGCAAATCAGGCTGTTTTTACTGCGGCAAACAGCTTTGAGACGGATGAAGAGCTTATGGCAAGGGTTTCCGGCCTGGAGCTTGGTACACTGGATGGGGATTATGAAGGAATAACCATTGACGGGATAAGCAGGGCGCTTAGCAGTGATGGGGAGCTCCTGGGCTATAATATCTCCGTTACGACAAAGCAAAGCTATGGTGATTCCTTAAGCCTGGTATTTGGCTATTCCAAGGCTGGGATAATCCAAGGAATTGCCTTTACTTCCCTGACTGAAACCGCCGGTCTTGGCATGAAAGCCGCTGATCCGGGATTCGTAGGCCAATTCCTTGATAAGGATGTCAGAAAATTCAGCGTAACAAAGACGGGTGCAGCCTCGGAGGATCAAATTGACGCGATCAGCGGTGCAACGATAACCTCGAAGGCTGTGACAAACGCAGTTAATGCGGGCATCGGCTTCATAACAGAATATGCTGCAGAATTTGGAGGTGGACAATAATGAATAAATATATGGAGCGTATCTATAACGGTATTATCAAAGAAAACCCCACCTTTATCATGATGTTGGGCATGTGCCCCACCCTGGCGGTAACTACCTCCGGTAACAATGGTCTCTACATGGGACTTACGACGACGGCAGTACTTGCAGCCTCGAATTTTCTCATAGCAGCGCTGCGTAAGGCCATACCGGATAAGGTTCGTATTCCCGCCTATATTGTAGTGATTGCCTCCCTGGTTACCATTGTCCAGCTGCTGCTGGAGGCTTATCTTCCCATTGTAAATGAACTGCTTGGCATCTACATTCCCTTGATTGTTGTAAACTGTATTATAATGGCCCGTGCAGAGGCTTATGCTGCCAAGAGTTCCGTTGGTCTGTCCTTGCTCGACGGTATTGGCATGGGACTGGGCTTTACCTTAGCCCTGACCATTATCGGTACTTTCCGGGAGATCTTAGGAGCCGGAACAATTTTTGGGTTTAAAATAACCCCGGCTTCCTTTGAACCGGTTACAATGTTCATCCTTGCGCCGGGCGCACTTCTTGCAATGGCTTTGTTAACAGCGGTCCAGAATAAATTAAAGCTACCTTCTGCAACGAACGGCTCCAATGGAAGCAGCATTGGCTGCGGCGGGGACTGTTCCCATTGCGGGGGAAGCACCTGCACGACAAACCGTGAGCTTATCATCTCCGGGGAGGCTGGGGCAGCCAAGGAGAACACATCAGCAAAAACAGCTTCTAATGAAGAGAATAGTAAATAAGGAGGAGTGATTTAGATGAAAGAGCTTATTATGATCATTGTCGGTTCAGCCCTTGTAAATAACGTAGTCTTAAGTCAGTTCCTTGGCTTATGTCCATTTCTCGGTGTTTCAAAAAGAACGAACACGGCAGCAGGCATGGGAGCAGCAGTAATTTTTGTTATTACGGTTGCCTCTGCACTATGCAGTTTAATTTATGAACAAATTCTGGTACGCTTTGGCATGCAATATCTCCAGACCATTGTTTTCATCCTTGTAATTGCATGCCTGGTCCAATTCGTGGAACTGATCCTGAAAAAATATAGCCGTTCCCTTTATAATGCCCTAGGCGTATACCTGCCCTTAATTACGACCAACTGTGCGGTGCTCGGTGTGGCACTGATCAACATTACAAAGGAGTACGGATTACTTTCCAGCGTCATCAACGGCTTTGGTACGGCCACAGGCTTTACCATTGCGATTATTATCATGGCCGGTATCCGGGAACGTATTGAATTTAATGACGTTCCAAAGGCCTTCCAAGGCTCCCCGATTGTGCTGGTTACGGCCAGTCTTATGGCAATTGCCTTCTTTGGGTTTGCCGGATTAAGCTTATAAGGAGGTAGTATATGTTGTTTTTGGAGATTATGTCAGCGAATGGCTTCCTTGCTAATCTGGCCAGTCCGGTTGCAGCAGTCAGTGCCAGTGGAATTGCTGTAGCGACGGCGATCGTTGCGGGAGTTGGACTGTTTATCGGATTATTCCTGGGCTTTGCGGCAAAGACCTTCGAGGTCAAGGTGGATGAAAGGGAGCTTATGGTAAGGGAGAACCTGCCGGGAGCGAATTGCGGCGGCTGTGGATATCCGGGCTGTGACGGTTTGGCGAATGCCATTGCTGAAGGCCGGGCACCGGCAAATGCCTGTCCCGTTGCCAGCAGGGAAGCCCATGCAACCATAGCAGGAATCATGGGAATAGCCCTGGAAGAGGCGGAGAAAAAGGTTGCCTTCGTAAAATGTGTCGGTACCTGTGACAAAACCGAGGTAAAATATGAATATTACGGCGTTCCTGACTGCAATAAGGTAGACCTTGTACCCGGTAAGGGAAATAAAAAATGCAGCTATGGCTGCATGGGCTTTGGTTCCTGTGTCAGGGCCTGTGCCTTTGACGCAATCCATATCGTGAACGGCATTGCCTATGTGGATAAGGAAAAATGTACCGGCTGCAGCAGCTGTACCCTCCAATGCCCGAACCACTTGATTGATATGGTGCCCTACCATGCGAGACACCTTGTCGGCTGTAGCTCACCTGAGAAGGGAAAGGATGTTAAGGCAGCCTGCACCGCCGGCTGTATCGGCTGTAAGCTTTGTGTCAAGGCCTGCGGGGATGATGCCATCCACGTAGATAATAACCTGGCTCTCATTGACTACAGCAAATGTACCAATTGCGGCAAATGTGCAGCTGTATGCCCGGTCAAGGTCATTAAAATCCAACCAATGTCCTAAGCCCGGAGCCGGAGTTGTGCTTGAATATTCGTGGTCCATCCTTTAAAATAGAATTAAGTATGTCCTGTAAAGACAATTATTAAGAAAAGAAATTAGTCCAATAAGAAATTAAGATAGACTGGGAAGGCTGTAAGAAGAACTGACAGAATAAAGAATCACGGACGATGGGATGCATAATTTTATGGAAGGGGGACCCTTCATGATCCAGGCCTATAACTATATGCTGGAGAGCTTACCTGTAAAAAGGAGCACAAGATATCCTATTAGTAGGAAAAATGAACTGAGGAGGGTCTATGATGGAATTATAGACCTTAGTAAGCGTTCGCCCCTCTATAAGGTTAACCTGTCGAAAGATAACCAAATATATACTATAGGCGTCAAGGAGGGTGCCCTGGCACTGAAGTCCAAAATTAAAGCCATGTCAGATCCGGAGGTTTCCGGTTTTCAGAGTAAAGCAGTGACTGTCAGCGACGAAGAGGTGCTGTCAGCAAGCCTCCTTAGTGAGGATACGGCTGCTTTACCCCAGGTGATCCAGCTTAAGGTGAATTCCCTGGCCGGGGTACAGGTGAATAAAGGCAGGGATTTATCACAGACCTCCAGGGGGCTGCCGGAGGGAAAATATAAATTTAAAGCAAATATCGGTCATGAGTCTTATCCCTTAACCTATATAAATGAGGAAAGAAGAGAGAACCAGGAAACCCTGGACAGCTTTGCGGCTTTTCTTAACAGTTCTGTTCCTGGAATCTATGCTTCAGTAGAACAGGGAAACAAGACGGATTACAGCCGGCTTGTGATTACCTCTGAACTGTCAGGAAGGTTTGGGGAGAAAGGCTTCTCTTTTGAGGATGTGGATAGCTATCCGGGAGGCATCGTGGATTATTTTGCTATGGACCGGATGGAGCAGGCTCCGGTGCTTGCCCGGTTTGAATTGAACGGCATCAACAAACAGACGGCTACGAATTCCTTTACCTTGGAGAATATCCTGCGCATTAACCTGCATTCCGGCAGCGGGCAGTCCGTTACCCTGGGGATAGTTCCCGATAGTGAAAGGATATTAGGTGCGGTGGGAGAGGTGTTAGATTCCTACAACGACTTAATCCGGCTGTCTAAGAACCGTATCCTGGACAACAAGGAGCATTATAAGGCGGCAAAGCTGATCCAGGAGCTGAAAGTCCTGGAGGAGGTATATGGGGAAGAGCTTTCTGCCTGTGGACTTAAGGCGGCAGAGGACGGAACTCTTTTCCTGGAAGAACCGCTGGCGACACAGGCCGCCAGGGATGGAGGAATGGAAAGCCTGTTCACCAGGGAAAACGGATTTATTGCAAGGCTCCTTGACAGAGCAGAAGCGATTGCAATAAACCCGTTGGAATACATAGAAAAAACAATCGTTACCTATCCGGATAACAGGAAAGCCGGATTTCGTAATCCGTATGTAACCTCCATGTATAGTGGATTGTTATTTAATTCTTATTGTTGAGAAATGAATTGGCCTTAACATACTCGCTGGGTGTTAGGCCGATTCTTTTTTTAAATATCCTGCTGAAATAATTCGGATCCTTATACCCCACCATAAAGCACACTTCCTTTACCGTCAGGTTAGAATTCGTCAACAGCTCCTTTGCCTTTTTAACCCGCAGCATGGAGAGCCAGTCGATGAAATTAAAGCCCGTCGTCTTCTTGATCAGCTTGCTAAAATACTGGGGGCTGATATTTACATGCTCAGCCATGGCCTCTAAGGAGATATCATCCGAATAATGGCTTTCCAGGTACTCACGGGTAGCCTTCACGATGTGGTTGGTATAGTCAATGGAGTTCTGGGGCCTGGTATAGTTGGCTAGGAATACAAAGGTCTGGTAAGCATAATCGATTAACTGCTCCCCGGAAAAAGTCATAAGCTTCCTGGAAATATCCATATAATCAAAGGATCTGGCACTGCTCTGGCTGTAGGTATCCATCGCATTGTTTACCAGGACTAAGAGCTCCAGGATCTTATTGCGTTTCATCACGTCATTCATGGGGCAGATATAGTCGATTAAGATACGGAAATAATCATAGGCCCGGGTTTTACGCAGCCTAAGGGCTTCCATCAAGTGCTTTTGCGTAACTGGATAATCGAATTGGATGTCTGAGTTGTAGTTTCTTAGATCGGAATAAAAAATGACAGAGTCAGAGCCGCTGTAGGGTATGCAGGCAAGAGCAGTGCTAAAAGAAGAATGGACGGAAGGCAGGTGGTAGATGCTGCCGACCCCCGCCGTAACCTTTGCGTGAAAATGGGCTTCGGTTAAGGGGATCAACCCATGGCAAAGCTCCAGGCTATGCTCCCTATGGGCATCCTCGGGCATGGGGGCGTCCAAGCCGACCAGGACCGCGATCCGGTTATTCGAAAGTGGCCCAAGACTGCAGTTATAGTCCTGCAAATGCTCCTTTATAAAATAATGCAGCTCAAATTCGTTAATCATAAAATTTCCAATACCCGTTTTCTTTGGCTCAGTCAATTCAAAAAGAATGAGATAACCGTAATCCTTTGAATGGAATAACCTCTGGAAACCAGACAGCTCGATTACGGAAGATCCGCGGAAAATCAGGGAAAAAATGAGATTTCTTTCAATGGAGGCCTGAAAAAGCTCCGCTGTAATGCCCTGGCTCGAGGCGAGGATATCTGACTGCAGGCTATCCCAGAAATCCCGTTGTTCTAAAGAAATCTTTTGAATGTCATTCGGTGGGTTCATCATAGCAACCTCCATTTGTCTGTAATGTAGACGCTCTAGATCCTTTAAATGGATACGATTCATTATAACATATTCTGACAAAAATTGCACCACCAAATTTTGGGTTGTTTGTGCTATTTGTAATAGATCAGTAATAAAATTTTTTTTATTTCGTAATATTATTGCCACAAATTTGCCAACACCGGAGGCTACCATAAATTACATAAAGTAAATGGCGTAATAGCGGAGGTTTCAAAAGATGAAAAGAAAGAAGAATTTACGGCAATTGCATATGGTGGTACGGCTTCTCGTGGTGGCAGCGGCAGTGGTATTTTTCGGCTTTTCATCGGAGGCAGAAGCAGTATACGCACAAAAGAGCAGTAAATTATCAAGCTATGGCTTCAGTAATGACCAATATTCTGACACCCAATGGTACATTGATAATCCGGGAAAATATACGAAGCTGGTGCAGCTGTCTGTACAGGAAATAGAAGCTACGCAGGACATTGATATGGACGTGGCAGAGGCCTGGGAGGAAATGGCGAGGACGGGTCTGCGGCAAGATGGAAGGGAAGTAATCGTAGCGGTTATCGATACGGGCGTAGATTACCAGCACCCGGAGCTTGCAGACCATATGTGGATCAACGGGGGTGAAATACCGGGGGATAACATAGACAACGATAACAACGGATATGTCGATGATATCTATGGCTGGGATTTTTACAACAACGATAATACGGTCTGCCATTATGTATATTCCGACCTATACCGTAAAAACCTGGCTGACCCCAATGACAATGACAGCCACGGTACCCATGTGGCTGGTGTTATAGCTGCAGCGATGAATAATAACATAGGAATTGCAGGAATAGCTTCTAATATAAATGTAAAGATTATGTCCTTAAAAATCAACGGTGGGAAAGATGGTACCGGTGATGTGGCGGATGCGGTAAAGGCAATTAAATATGCCACCATGATGGGGGCGGATATCTGTAATATAAGCTGGGGTACCAACCAGGTATATCCGGAGCTGGAAGCAGCAATCAGGGAATCTGACATGTTATTTGTAGCAGCAGCAGGAAATAACGGCGTGGATATAGATAGTACCCCATTATATCCGGCCAGTCTGGAGCTGGATAATTTAATCTCGGCAACCTTTATCGATGGTGACGGGGATCTGACCGGATATTCGAATTTTGGTAAGTATTCAGTGGATATTGCAGCTCCGGGACAGGATATTTTCAGTACGGTTGTCGGAAGCTACGGCACGGCAAGCGGGTCCTCCATGGCAGCGCCCCAGGTTTCAGCGGTAGCAGCTTTATTGTACAGCGCAGATGACAATCTGTACGCCTCCGAGGTGAAGGAGCTCATTATCAACAACCTTAAGGGAATCGAAGGACTGAAAGAGGTTACAAGGTACGGAGGAATCCCAAGTGCTTATAAAGCAATAGTAAAGGCAGGCAGCCTGCTCCAGGATACCCAGCCGCCGGCCCTATCCCTTTGGACCGGATACAATGCAGGTGAAATAACGGTGTCACTTGATGCGGCCGATGAAGGCCCTTCAGGGCTTCGCGTTATAAAATGGATGATCGGTAAGAAAGAGCCCGAGGATTTTAGAAGAGGTGCGGCGGGAACTACGGTTGTGAATAATCAAGTGGATTTTGCAAAAGCCGGAGCCTACACCTTTTATGCAGCTGACTATGCGGGAAATGAGATGGTCCAGGTATACGAGGTGGCGGAGGATACCACAAAGCCCAAGCTTTCCGCAAGGTTTACGGTAGCAGCTGACTATAAAACAAGAACGGTCACGGTAGCAGCCAGCGACAGCCAAAGCGGCCTTAAACGGGTGGAATTCATGGAAGGCACCCGGACTGTGGAGGACTTTCTCCCGGCTGATGCAGGCAAGGTACTCGGAATTTCCGGAGGGAATGGTAAATTTACAGTAAAAAAAGATGGGATATATACAATTTTTGCGGTAGACAACCGGGGCAATATGGCCTTAAAGAAGGTAGTAATCAAGACGGTAAAGGCAACCGATGTGAAGCTGAAGTATAAGAGCAGGATCCTGGGGCCGGGTGATACAGTTACCCTGCGGCCGGAGGTAAAACCAACTGGCAGCACCGACGCGATAACCTATGTCAGCTCTAATAAAAAGGTCGCCACAGTATCACCGGGCGGGACGGTAACGGCTTTAAAAGCCGGGAAGACCTACATTACAGCCAGAACCTCCAGCGGACTTATAGTAAAATGCTTAATCACAGTTAATAATACAGCCTAAATGTTACAGTTCAGCCCCAAGCTGAACTGTAACTGGCATATAATAAAAATAGTAACTGGCATATAATAAAAAAATATATTGACGTATTTACATGTCTATGTTATATTAAGGAAGCGAGAAAAGAGGCTTTTTTTTTATGCCTAAAAAACGGGAATAATAAGAATCTCCTTGGGAGCTTCCTATGAAAGAAAAGCCGGCAGCAATTAATGCGATCCTGCGCAACAAAGAAATCGGAGGTGGATATTGTGCGCGTAAAAATCACACTGGCATGTACTGATTGCAAGCAACGCAATTACAACATGACAAAAGAAAAAAAGACACATCCAGACAGGATGGAAACAAAGAAGTATTGTAAGTTCTGCAGATCCCACACATTGCACAAAGAAACGAAGTAATTATCCAGAAAGGAATTGGAAGACATGGGCGAAACGACTAATACGACTAATGCTACAACAGAAAAAGCTCCGAAGAAAAGCTGGTTCAAGGGAATTAAGTCTGAGTTCAAGAAGATTATCTGGCCGGATAAGGAGTACCTTGGAAAACAGGCAATTGCTGTATTATCAGTTACCATTGTTTTGGGAATAATTATTTACGTGCTGGACTATGCAATCGAACTCGGTTTAGGATTCTTATTATAGGATAAGGGTGAGGATATGTCAGAAGCAAATTGGTACGTTGTTCACACCTATTCTGGGTATGAGAACAAAGTAAAAGCGAACATCGAAAAGACAATCGAAAACAGAAAGCTCCAAGACCAGATCTTAGAAGTGTCTGTTCCGATGCAGGACGTCATTGAAGTGAAAAACGGCGTTAAGAAGCGGGTACAGAAGAAGATGTTCCCAGGTTATGTGCTGCTCCATATGGTTATGAATGATGACGTATGGTATGTGGTCCGTAATACCAGAGGGGTAACAGGCTTTGTCGGTCCCGATTCCAAACAGCCGGTTCCGTTGACTGATGCAGAGATGCACAGCATGGGAATCAAAAATGATGAAGTCTCTGTTGGTTTTGAAATTGGTGATACCGTTACGGTTATCTCAGGAGTTTGGGAGAATACTACCGGTGTTATCAGACAAATCAACTTACACAAGCAAATCGTTACAATTAGCGTGGATATGTTCGGACGTGAAACGCCGGTTGAGATCGGTTTTAGCGAAATCAAGGTTCGCAATTAATGCGAGGCAGGGTAATTCACAGCGAATGGACCGGTATACGGCTTCATCCTGCGGATCATCAGATTATCTTGTATAGGACACCGTGCATGCAATGGAAAAAGTATGTAACTTACGGTTAGTTACGTGGGAGGGAAATTCCCGCAAACACCACATTTATCAGGAGGTATGCTATCATGGCAAAAAAAGTAACAGGTTATATTAAATTACAGATCCCAGCTGGTAAGGCTACTCCGGCTCCCCCGGTAGGACCTGCACTTGGACAACATGGCGTAAACATCGTTCAGTTTACAAAGGAATTTAACGCAAGAACAGCAGATCAAGACGGAATTATTACACCAGTAGTTATTACCGTATACGCAGACAGAAGCTTCAGCTTCGTAACAAAGACTCCTCCGGCAGCAGTTTTGATCAAAAAAGAACTTAACCTGAAGTCCGGTTCTGCTGTACCAAACAAGACAAAGGTTGCTAAGCTTACTCAGGCACAGCTAAGAAAAATCGCAGAATTAAAGATGCCTGACTTAAACGCAGCAAGTGTTGAAGCGGCTATGAGCATGGTTGCAGGTACTGCAAGAAGCATGGGAGTTACTATAGCTGAATAGTGTGACCTTGCAGTCAAATGTCCGTTAATTTGAATGAAACAGCATGGTTGAAAGATATCGTGCGATTTAGAATCTAATAACGTGGGAGGGAATGCCAGATGGAAAATTACATTTGGCAGGCAAATACAGCTATTGTATCTGCTGACGAAATTCTATGATTTTAGAGAATGGAATTCAATGACATTTCGTTTTCTCCCGGTAAAACCACTAGGAGGTTTATAGAATGAAAAGAGGAAAGAAATATACAGATGTTGCAAAGACGGTTGATAAGACCGCCCAATATGATGCAGCAGAAGCTATAAGCTTAGTAAAAAAGACAGCGGTAGCAAAATTTGATGAGACCATCGAAGCGCACATCAGACTTGGTGTTGATGGACGTCATGCAGACCAGCAGGTCCGTGGTGCGGTAGTATTACCTCACGGAACCGGTAAGACTGCACGGGTACTCGTATTTGCAAAGGGCGACAAGGCAAATGAAGCTTTGGCAGCCGGTGCAGATTTCGTTGGTGCAGATGAGTTAATCCCTAAGATCCAGAATGAAAACTGGTTCGAATTCGACGTAGTAGTAGCTACACCGGATATGATGGGTGTTGTTGGCCGTTTAGGCCGTGTGCTCGGTCCTAAGGGCTTAATGCCAAACCCTAAGGCTGGTACTGTAACTATGGATGTTACGAAGGCTATTGCTGATATCAAGGCTGGTAAGATCGAATACAGATTGGACAAGACAAACATTATCCACGTTCCCCTTGGCAAGGCTTCCTTTACTGAGGAAATGTTAAAGGATAACTTCCAGACCTTAATCGGCGCTGTTGTAAAGGCTAAGCCATCCGCAGCAAAGGGTCAGTATTTAAGAAGCGTTACCCTGGCCTCCACTATGGGTCCTGGCGTAAAGCTCAATACAGCTAAGTTAAGCTAATATAATTATAACAAGTGGACCGGCTTGCCGGTTCACTTGGATAATCTAAATTCATAAGAGAAAACAGTTGACATGTCCATCTATATCATGGTATAATGCCACTTGTGAATAAAACTGCCGAAGACAGTAGGTGCCCTAGGGCGTAAGGTGAAGCCGCCTACCGAGGAAAGTTAATTTAATCTGAATTGATTTTATTGACCTCTCCATGCTTTGGCAGGATGAGGCTTTTTTTGTATCTTACAGAACCATAGTCCGGTTACCGGATACAAGATAGAAAGATTGCCGGTGACACGTCAGTCTATAAAGATATAAGGAGGTGTACGTAGATGGCAAAAGTTGAATTAAAACAACCGATCGTAGAGGAAATCAAAGGCTACGTTACAGACGCAAAAGCTGCTGTTTTAGTTGACTACCGCGGATTAACTGTTGCTCAGGATACTGAGCTTCGTAAAAAGTTAAGAGAAGCTGGTGTAGTATACAAGGTATACAAGAACACAATGCTTAACTTTGCATTCAAGGGAACAGAATTTGAATCATTGGCAAATGATTTAAACGGACCTTCCGCTATCGCTTTTGGCCTGGAGGATGCAACTGCTCCCGCCAGAGTCTTAGCTGAATGTGCAAAGACAATGCCTAATTTAGAATTCAAAGCAGGTGTTGTTGAAGGAACTTACTATGATGCAAAGGGAATACAGGTTATCGCAACAATTCCTTCCAGGGAAGTTCTTATTTCCAAGTTACTTGGAAGCTTACAGTCACCAATTACAAACCTTGCCCGTGTGCTTAACCAGATCGCAGAGAAGCAGGCATAATTAAAAAATTATTAATGGAGGTAAATTTAAATGACAACTCAAGAGTTTATCGAGGCAATTAAAGGCCTTACCGTATTAGAATTAAATGAATTAGTAAAAGCATGTGAAGAAGAATTCGGTGTATCTGCAGCAGCAGGTGTTGTAGTAGCAGCAGCTGGCCCTGCAGTAGTTGAAGAAGAGAAGACAGAATTCAACGTAGAGTTAACTGAAGCTGGCCCTAACAAGGTTAAGGTTATCAAGGTTGTACGTGAAGTAACAGGCTTAGGCTTAAAGGAAGCTAAGGATCTTGTTGATGGCGCTCCTAAGGCAGTTAAGGAAGGCGTAAGCAAGGCAGAAGCTGATGATCTTAAGGCTAAGTTAGAAGCAGAAGGCGCTAAAGTAACTTTAAAATAAGTTATAGAATGTAAAATCCGTCCGTAAGGGCGGATTTTCTTATGCCCAAATACCTTATGCCCAAATACCTTATGCCCGAATACCTTATGCCCGAATACCTTGAGTCGGGAGGTTGCCTATGGTATACCGGCTTTAGGATATATGCTTAGGGAATAATTTACAGAATTAGAATAAAAAACCATATTTAACTGTCTTTACCGCCAAAATTTGGGAAAGAATTAAATATGGTTTATTTATATAAGGAGTAAGAATTACTATATATCATAAAACTGGAAGCCTAAGAAGTCAATACCATTTTTCTGTATTGTGTAAATTGTTTCAATAAAATAGAAAAACTCAATGAAAATTGAGTTGACAGTTGAAAAAAAGTATGCTAGTATGAAAGATGCACTATTGTGGTGCTGTATGCCTATGACTAATATATTATAGCATATATGTTTCGAAAAGAAAAGAGTTTTTTATTCCTTATAAATGAATTGATTACCAAGGTGATTTTTGGCATAGGTAAATCCGCCCTACAGGCGGAGGTTTTTGATTTATTTGTAGGAATAGGATGAGTTGGTTTGCTGATTCATCTTGACAAGATTTAAACTTATAAAATTCAAGGGGTGAAAACGTCAATGGACAAGAACAGAATGCATCCAATCAAGGTTGGTAATAACGTTAGAATGAGTTACTCCAAACAGAAGGAAGTCCTGGAGATGCCCAATCTTATTGAGGTACAAAAGGATTCCTACCAGTGGTTTTTAGACGAGGGACTCAAGGAAGTATTTGATGATATTTCTCCGATAGCCGATTACAGTGGACACTTGAGCTTGGAATTCGTAGACTTTACATTGTGTGAAGATGATATTAAATATACAATAGAAGAATGTAAAGAAAGAGATGCTACCTATGCAGCTCCTTTGAAGGTTAAAGTAAGACTTCATAACAAAGAGAATAACGAGATCAATGAACACGATATTTTCATGGGAGATCTGCCGTTAATGACCGAGACCGGTACCTTCGTAATCAATGGTGCAGAGAGAGTTATTGTAAGTCAGTTAGTACGTTCCCCTGGTATTTATTATGCAATAGATCATGACAAAATCGGTAAGAGGTTGTTCTCCTCTACCGTTATCCCTAATAGAGGTGCATGGTTGGAGTACGAAACGGATTCCAACGATGTTTTTTACGTACGTGTTGACCGTAACAGAAAGGTTCCGATTACTACCTTTGTAAGAGCCCTGGGTTATGGTACTAATGAGGAAATCAAGCAGTTATTCGGTGAGGAGCCAAAGATTCTTGCTTCCTTAGCGAAAGACCCGAGTACTTCCAAGGATCCGACCGGCAGCTACCAGGACGGTTTATTAGAGCTGTACAAAAAGCTCCGTCCAGGCGAGCCTTTGGCGGTTGAAAATGCGGAATCCTTATTAAATAGTATGTTCTTTGATGCGAGAAGATATGATCTTGCCAAGGTGGGCAGGTATAAATTTAATAAGAAGCTTCACATGCGCAACAGAATCGTCGGCTTTGTACTCACTGAGGATGCCGTTGATGAATCTACAGGTGAGATTATTGCGGCCGCAGGTACCCAGGTGACAGACCAGATTGCCAGACAGATCCAGAATGCAGCAGTGCCCTTCGTTATGGTACAAGCGGAAGAGCGCAATGTTAAGGTTCTTTCCAATATGATGGTTGACCTGGCTTATTATGTGAACATAGACAGAAAGGAGCTGGGTATTACAGAGGATGTATATTACCCGGTCCTGAAGAATATCCTGGCAGACCATACGGATATCGAAGATATCAAGGATGCGATTAAGAAAAATGTTAATGAATTAGTCCCGAAACATATTACAAAGGAAGACATCATTGCTTCTATTAACTATAACATCCATCTGGAATATGGCATTGGCCACAGCGACGATATTGACCACCTGGGCAACAGAAGAATCAGGGCGGTTGGTGAGCTGCTGCAGAACCAGTACCGTATCGGTCTGTCCAGAATGGAACGTGTTGTCCGTGAAAGAATGACAACCCAGGATTTGGAGGGTATCAGTCCCCAGTCCTTAATTAACATTAAACCGGTTACCGCAGCGGTAAAGGAGTTCTTCGGAAGCTCCCAGCTGTCCCAGTTTATGGATCAGCATAATCCTCTCGGCGAATTAACCCATAAGAGACGTTTGTCCGCACTTGGTCCCGGCGGTCTGTCCCGTGACAGGGCTGGTTTCGAGGTCCGTGACGTCCACTACTCCCATTATGGCAGGATGTGTCCGATTGAGACACCGGAAGGTCCTAACATCGGTCTGATTAACTCCCTTGCTACCTATGCAAGGATTAATGAATATGGCTTCATCGAAGCACCTTACCGCAAATGCGACAGGACAGACCCGATGAACCCAAGGGTAATCGATGAGGTTGTTTATTTAACAGCAGATGAAGAAGATAAATATATTGTTGCACAGGCAAACGAAGAGATTGATGATGACGGCTATTTCGTCCATAACAGTATCTCCGGACGTTATATGGAAGAGACCTCCCAATACGAGAAGCACAAGATCGATTTGATGGACGTATCTCCGAAGATGGTATTTTCCGTGGCTACTGCATTAATTCCTTTCCTTGAAAATGACGATGCGAACCGTGCCCTCATGGGTGCCAACATGCAGCGTCAGGCGGTTCCGTTATTAATTACGGAGGCTCCGGCGGTAGGAACAGGTATTGAAGCGAAGGCTGCAATTGACTCCGGTGTCTGCGTAGTTGCAAAGAAAGCCGGCGTTGTTGAAAGGGTTACGGCGAAGGAGGTTATTGTTAAAAACGATGATAATACCAAGACCTCTTACCGTTTAATCAAGTTTGCAAGAAGTAACCAGGGAACCTGTATTAACCAGAGGCCCATTGTTTCCCGTGGGGATAGGATTACGGCCGGACAGGTAATTGCAGACGGTCCATCTACCTCTAAGGGTGAGCTGGCCCTTGGTAAGAATCCGCTGATCGGATTCATGACCTGGGAAGGCTATAACTATGAGGATGCTGTATTATTAAGTGAAAGACTGGTGCAGGAAGATGTATATACTTCCGTGCATATTGAAGAATATGAAGCGGAATCCCGCGATACTAAGCTAGGACCGGAAGAGATCACAAGAGACGTTCCGGGTGTCGGTGATGATGCGCTGAAGGATCTGGATGAAAGAGGTATTATCCGTATTGGTGCGGAGGTCCGTGCCGGAGATATCTTAGTTGGTAAGGTAACACCAAAGGGTGAGACGGAGCTTACTGCCGAGGAAAGGCTTCTTAGGGCGATCTTTGGTGAGAAGGCAAGGGAAGTCCGTGACACCTCCCTTCGTGTGCCCCACGGTGAATATGGTATCATCGTAGACGCAAAGGTATTTACGAGGGAGAACGGTGATGAGCTGTCCCCCGGCGTAAACCAGACGGTACGTGTTTATATTGCGCAGAAGAGAAAGATCCAGGTTGGTGACAAGATGGCTGGACGTCACGGTAACAAGGGTGTTGTTTCCCGTGTATTGCCGGTAGAAGACATGCCGTTCCTGCCAAATGGAAGGGCACTGGATATTGTGCTTAACCCCTTGGGTGTACCTTCCCGTATGAATATCGGACAGGTACTTGAAATCCATCTGTCCTTAGCTGCAAAGGTGCTTGGTATAGATATCTCGACACCGGTATTTGACGGAGCGAACGAGTTTGACATTATGGATACCCTGGAGATTGCAAATGCTTATGCGAATACCTCCTGGGAAGAATTTGAAGCAAAATATCAGGATTCCTTACATCCGGATCTGATGGATTACCTTGAGAAGCATCCGGAGAACAGAGAGGACTGGAGGGGTGTTCCGATTAACCGTGACGGTAAGGTAAGGCTCCGTGACGGAAGGACGGGCGAGTACTTTGATGGCTCCGTTACTGTTGGCTTCATGCACTACCTGAAGCTCCACCATCTGGTAGACGATAAGATCCATGCACGTTCTACAGGTCCTTACTCCCTGGTAACACAGCAGCCGTTGGGCGGTAAAGCACAATTCGGCGGACAGAGATTCGGTGAGATGGAGGTTTGGGCACTGGAGGCTTACGGTGCTGCCTATATCCTGCAAGAAATATTGACGGTAAAATCGGATGATGTTACCGGACGTGTTAAGACCTATGAAGCAATCATTAAGGGCGAGAATATATCAGAGCCTGGTATTCCTGAGTCCTTCAAGGTTCTCTTAAAAGAGCTTCAGTCCCTTGCCTTGGACGTTACGGTTCTTGATGAGAACGGTAATGAGGTGAAGATGACAGAAAGCATTGATTACGGTGATTCTGACCTGACACCATTAATTGAAGGCGATAATAGTTTCAGATATGATGAAGGCTATGAAGAAGCCGGCTTCACCCAAGGAAATGTTGAAGATATTGAAGCCGATATTTTCGATATTTATGAAGATGAATCCGAGGATATACTGGAAGACGGAATTTATGAGGAAGAGGAAGACCTAGGACCGGCAGATGAGCTGGAACCGGAAGAAGATATTTGTCCAAACTGTGGGGCAATCGTACCGGAAGGAAGCAAGCGCTGCAAGGCATGTGGGGAAGAGCTATAATAGCGGGCTGCCCATGTAACCAGGGTCATATCAGCTTATAAATGGAAGCTGGTTTAAAAAATTCCAAATCGGCATAACATGATCAAACGAAGGGAGAGCCAAAGGATGTCTGAAGTAATGAATAACAGTATTCAAGAGATAACCTATGATGCGATAAAAATTGGTTTAGCTTCACCTGAAAAAATCAGAGAGTGGTCAAAGGGAGAAGTAAGAAAGCCAGAGACTATTAACTATAGAACCTTAAAGCCTGAAAAGGATGGCCTGTTCTGTGAGAGAATCTTTGGACCCAGCAAGGACTGGGAATGCCATTGCGGTAAATACAAGAAGATCAGATATAAGGGAGTTGTTTGTGACAGGTGCGGTGTTGAGGTGACAAAAGCAAGTGTACGCCGTGAGCGTATGGGTCATATTGAGCTGGCAGCACCCGTATCCCACATCTGGTATTTCAAAGGAATACCAAGCCGTATGGGTCTGATTCTGGATCTTTCTCCAAGAACCCTGGAAAAGGTACTGTATTTTGCATCTTATATCGTGCTTGATAAAGGTACCGCAGATTTACAGTACAAACAGGTCTTAAATGAAAAGGAAAGACAGGAAGCAATTGAGAAATATGGATATAACAGCTTCCGTCTTGGCATGGGTGCCGAGGCAATCCAGGAATTATTGCAGGCAATTGATCTTGAGAAGGAATCCAAGGAATTAAAGAGAGGGTTAAAGGACTCTACCGGACAGAAGCGCGCAAGGATTATTAAGCGTCTGGAGGTTGTTGAGGCCTTCCGTGAGTCCGGCAATAAGCCGGAATGGATGATCCTGTCCGTAATCCCCGTAATTCCCCCGGATCTTAGGCCAATGGTCCAGCTGGACGGCGGCCGTTTTGCTACCTCTGATATGAACGATTTATATAGAAGGATCATCAACCGTAACAACCGTCTGAAGAGGCTTCTTGAGCTTGGTGCCCCGGACATCATCGTCCGCAACGAGAAGAGGATGCTTCAGGAGGCAGTTGATGCTTTGATTGATAATGGCAGAAGGGGCAGACCGGTAACCGGACCTGGTAACCGTGCGCTGAAATCCCTCTCTGATATGTTAAAGGGTAAGCAGGGGCGTTTCCGCCAGAACCTGCTTGGTAAGCGTGTTGACTACTCCGGACGTTCCGTTATCGTAGTTGGTCCCGAGCTTAAGCTGTATCAGTGCGGTCTGCCAAAGGAAATGGCCATCGAGCTGTTCAAGCCTTTCGTAATGAAGGAATTAGTGGCAAGGGGAACCGCCCATAATATCAAATCCGCTAAGAAGATGGTGGAAAGACTCCAGACTGAGGTTTGGGATGTCCTTGAGGAGGTTATTAAAGAGCATCCGGTAATGTTAAACCGTGCCCCAACCCTCCACAGACTTGGTATCCAGGCCTTTGAGCCCGTATTGGTAGAAGGTAAGGCAATTAAGCTTCATCCGCTTGTATGTACCGCTTATAATGCGGACTTCGACGGTGACCAGATGGCGGTGCATTTGCCATTATCCGTGGAAGCACAGGCAGAATGCCGGTTCCTATTGCTCTCACCGAACAACTTGTTAAAGCCCTCCGACGGTGCACCGGTAACCGTTCCTTCCCAGGATATGGTGCTTGGTATTTATTACCTGACCATTGAAAGGGAGATGCAGGATAAACCCCGTCCCTGCTTTAAGAGCCTGAATGAAGCAATCCTTGCCTATGAGAATAGTGCAATTATTCTTCATGAGATGATCAGGGTTAGAAGAACAGGCCTTAATAAGGATGGTATAGAGGAGTCAAGAACAATTGAATCGACTCTCGGACGTTTTATTTTTAATGAAATTATTCCCCAGGATCTTGGATTTGTTGACCGAGGGAAGGATGAGAACTTCCTGACACTGGAGATTAACTTCTTAGTTGGCAAGAAGCAGCTGAAGCCGATTCTTGAGAAATGCATTAACATCCATGGTGCTACAAAGACGGCGGAAATCCTTGATGCCGTTAAGTCCCTGGGTTATAAATATTCTACACGTGCTGCAATGACCGTTTCTATCTCAGATATGGAAGTGCCGGATGAAAAGCAGACAATACTGAAAGAAGCAGAAGCAACCATTGAGAATATCGCGAAGGAATACAGACGCGGTAGGATGACAGAGGATGAGAGATATAATACGGTTATTGAGACCTGGAAAGAGGCGGATAAGGTCTTAACAGATAAGCTGTTAAGCAGCCTTGATAAGTTTAACAACATCAAGATGATGTCCGATTCCGGTGCCCGTGGTTCAGATAAGCAGATCAAGCAGCTGGCTGGTATGCGTGGACTTATGGCAGATACCTCAGGCCGTACCATCGAATTACCGATTAAGTCTAACCTCCGTGAAGGTCTGGACGTATTGGAGTACTTTATCTCCGCACATGGTGCCCGTAAGGGTCTTTCCGATACGGCTCTGCGTACGGCGGACTCCGGTTACTTAACCCGTCGTCTGGTTGACGTATCGCAGGATTTAATTATCCGTGAGGTTGACTGCTGTGAGGGTCAGGAAGCTCCGGGTATGTGGATTAAGGCCTTTGAAGATGGCAAGGAAGTGATCGAAGGCTTAGAGGAGAGAATCACAGGAAGATATTCCTGCGAAACAATCCAGGATGCCAACGGTGAGGTAATCGTAAAAGCAAACCACATGATTACACCAAAACGCGCTGCCAGAATTATGGCAACGGGCGTAGACAAGGTAAAAATCCGTACCGTATTAACCTGTAAATCCCATATTGGCGTGTGTGCTAAGTGCTATGGTGCCAACATGGCAACGGGTGAGGCTGTACAGGTTGGTGAAGCAGTTGGTATTATCGCAGCCCAGTCCATCGGCGAGCCCGGTACACAGCTTACCATGCGTACCTTCCATACAGGTGGTGTTGCCGGTGATGATATCACACAGGGTCTTCCCCGTGTCGAGGAGCTTTTTGAGGCCAGAAAGCCGAAGGGTCTTGCAATCATTGCGGAGTTCGGCGGTGTGGTCACAATCAAGGATACAAAGAAGAAGCGTGAAGTTATAGTAACGAATAATGATACGATGGAATCCAAGGCTTATTTGATTCCATACGGATCTAGAATAAAGGTAACGGATAACGATACAATTGAAGCCGGTGATGAGCTGACGGAAGGTAGCGTAAATCCTCATGACATCTTAAAGATTAAGGGAATCCGTGCCGTCCAGGATTATATGATCCAGGAGGTACAAAGGGTATACCGTCTGCAGGGTGTTGAAATTAACGATAAGCATATTGAAGTAATCGTCCGTCAGATGCTTAAGAAGGTCCGTATTGAGACAAATGGTGATACCGGCTTCCTGCCGGGTACTTTGGTAGATATCCTTGAATACGAGGATGAGAATGAGAAGATGCTGGCGGAAGGCCTGGAAACAGCAGATGGCAAGCAGGTAATGCTTGGTATCACAAAGGCCTCCCTTGCAACCAATTCCTTCTTATCGGCAGCTTCCTTCCAGGAGACCACTAAGGTCCTTACGGAAGCAGCTATCAAGGGTAAGGTTGACCCGTTGATCGGCCTTAAGGAAAATGTTATTATTGGTAAGCTGATCCCTGCCGGTACAGGTATGAAGAGATACCGTTCCGTGAAGCTGGATACGGATACACAGGAAGAATATATGCTTTCTGAGGATATCGAGGGTGACGGCGCTTATCTTGGGGAATACAATGATTTTGAGTATACCGAGGATACCTATAATGACGAGGGATATCTCGCGGCGGAGTACGATGAGGACGGCATCTATGAAGGTGAAGACGGAATAGCAGAGGTCGTGCATAGTGAGAAGTATGACGGCGAAAATACCCATAATGAAGGTGACTGGACAGAAACAGCCTTTAACCTCCAGGGAATCTCGGAAGACGATTACAGCGACGGTCTATAAGACCGGGGCATAGATGTTAATGATATGAATTTTATGACGTGAAGTATTTATAAAGCAGAAAAAAGAGCCAGTGGGTGGCGGATGGGATATCCGCCGCACAATGGCTCTTTTCTTTGGCTTAGTGTCATAATAGATGGGGTGGGATTCTATAAATCCTGCCCCATTCAAGATCCATTCTTGTTATGCAAAAATGATTGATTTTCCAAATAAAGCATTGTATTATTAAAGTATCCCAAGTGCACAGTCTGATTTATACTTAGGCTAATAGCACTGCATGTCTAAGTATAAATCAGACCATGCACGGGATGCATTACATACGTGGTTTTAGAGTATCCTCCGAAGCCTTGGGCGGAAGATAAATCAGAAGCCTTAACAAAGAAACAATGAGGCAATATAAGCTGGCACAGCTGCCGGCAATGAAGCGATAATCAGAAGCTTTCATAAGGAAACGGAGGAAGTATTGTAAGGGCAAAGGCACATAACTTCAGTTGCTGCCATGGCAGCATATGGGTATAGGTTCCCGTTTTAAACCTAAATTTAAAGGGATGAGGTTGAGCTTATGGAATACTTAAAAAAGTACGAAGAGTGGTTGGCTAATCCATATTTTGATGAGGCTACCAGGGCAGAGCTTGCAGCGCTTAAGGAAAATGATCATGAGATAAAAGAGCGCTTTTATATGGATCTTGAATTTGGCACCGCAGGCCTTAGGGGCATTCTCGGTGCCGGAGTAAACCGTATGAATTTGTATACGGTCCGCCGCGCTACCCAGGGGCTGGCAAATACAATCATCAAAAACGGAGGCGAGAAAAGAGGAGTTGCAATTGCCTACGATTCCAGAAGAATGTCACCGGAATTTTCCATGGACTCAGCATTGTGTCTGGCTGCAAATGGAATCCACGCCTATCTGTTTGATTCCCTACGGCCGACACCCGAGCTTTCCTTTGCAGTAAGGGAGCTGGGCTGTATTGCAGGCATCGTAATTACAGCAAGCCATAACCCGGCTGAATATAACGGATATAAGGTGTATTGGGAGGATGGTGCACAGGTTACCTATCCCAAGGATGAGCAGATTATTAAGGAAGTGAACTCCATCCAGGATTTTGCCTCAGCAAAGACCATGAGCAAGGAGGAGGCTTTAGCCCAGGGATTATTAACCATTATCGGTGAAGAAATTGACGAGAAGTACATAACAACCCTTAAAAAGCTTGTACTCAATTCCCCGGATGAGGAAGGGAAAAAGCTTAAGATTGTATATACCCCCCTTCATGGAACAGGAAATCTTCCCGCCCGAAGAATCTTGAAGGAAATTGGCTTTAAAAATGTATATGTGGTTCCGGAGCAGGAGCTTCCGGATTCCGAATTTTCTACTGTCGGTTATCCGAACCCGGAAAATCCCAAGGTTTTTGCACTGGCTGAAAAATTAGCAAATGAGGTTGGAGCAGACTTAATTCTTGCAACGGATCCGGATGCAGACCGTTTGGGAATCATGGTCCGTAATGAGAAGGGTGAATTCGTATTATTCAACGGCAATATGTCAGGAGCCCTGATTGCAGAATATGAATTTTCACAAAAAGCAGAGAAGGGCATCCTGCCGGCGAATGCTGCTTTAATTAAGACCATCGTTACAGGCAATATGTCCGACATGATTGCAGAATATTATAATGCAAGGCTGATTGAGGTTCTGACTGGCTTCAAATATATTGGAGAGCAGATCAAGCTGTTCGAGCAGACTGGCTCCAATGAATACATCTTTGGGTATGAGGAAAGCTACGGCTGTCTTGTTGGCACCCATGCGAGGGATAAGGATGCGATTGTAGCAGTTATGTGCCTCTGTGAGGCGGCAGCATATTATAAATCTAAGGGAATCACCCTGTATGAGCAGATGCAGCGGATGTATGGGAAGTATGGTTATTTTAAAGAGGATCTTCTGTCCGTGACCTTAAGCGGAATTGAAGGGATGGCTAAGATTAAGGAAATTATGGCAGGCTACCGGGTGAATCCGCCAAAGGAGATCGGGGATTATACGGTAGAGAAATTCAGGGATTATAAAGAGGATACCGTCAAGGATATGGCAACGGGTACAGTTACGCCTACGGGTCTGCCAAAATCCGACGTGCTCTATTTCGACTTAAATGACAATGCCTGGTGTGCAATCAGGCCTTCCGGTACTGAGCCAAAGATTAAGGTATACTTTGGAGTAAAAGGGAGCAGCGCAGAGGATGCAGACGCGAAGCTGAAGAAGCTGATGAGTGATGAAGTGTTTAAGATGGGCTAGAATCTGCCCGGCTGTTTCAGGTGAATAAAAGGGTGTTGCAAAATGGAAAGGACATACCATATATTGCAGAGATCGGCAGATAACTCTGGGTATATGGTATGGGTTTTTCCTTCTGCAGCACCCTCTTTTAATATGTGTAAGTTTAAGGTTTTAACAGTGGCTTATGAATTTGCAACCGGTAAAAGCAGCCAATCGACAACATGAATTTGGCGTATACCGTCAAAGTTTGCGAAGCGCGGTATCTCATCCAATGTGAGAAGAATCTTGGGATGGTGATCAGGAATCTTCTGCAAGGGCTCAAGCTCACGCTTCCGGGTATTCTCATCTAAAACACTTGCAGAAACCTGATAATAAGTGATGCCATCTGCATTTTCAGCCACAAAATCCACTTCCTTCTCTGCAAGCTTTCCTATACTCACCCTGTAACCACGCCGGAGTAGCTCGAGATAGACAGTGTTTTCAAGCACATGGCCAATGTCTGAAGAGGAGGATGAGAGCCTGCGCTTCCTTAAACCATTGTCCACGACGTAATACTTCCCTTGCGTTTTCAGATGCTGCCTTCCTTTGATGTCATAACGGCTTACCTGATAAAACAGATAACTGTCGCAAAGGGCGCGGAGGTATTTATCGACAGTATTTATTGAAATCGTTCTGCCTGCTGAGTTGATTGTGTCAGCTATTTTTTTTACGGAAACAGGGCTTCCTACATTACTGAACAGGAACTTTGCTATGCTTTCCAAAACAGGTATATCTGAAATGCCCATACGGGAGGCTACATCCTTTAATAAAATGGAATTATAGATCCCATCCAAATAGGAAGTAATAAGGTTTTCTGCATTTTCAAGAGCCGCAACAGCGGGAAATGCTCCATTTTTGATATAATTCATAAATAAAGCAGTCGTATTATTAGTATCGGTTCCCATGAAAGAAATATATTCGGCAAAGGACAGTGGCAGCATTTCTATTTGGACATAACGCCCTGATAGCAGGGTTGCCAACTCGCCGGACAGCATATAAGCATTTGAACCTGTGATATAAACATCCGTATTGTCTTTTACGAACAGACTGTCGACTGCTTTCTCAAAGCCTTTACAGTTTTGGACTTCATCTATGAATATATAGGTAAATCCATTGGGATAAAGCCGTGCCTTGATATAGTCGTACAAAGCACGATAATCCAAAAGGCTCTCGTACTCTAATTCCTCAAGGTTAACGGACACAATTTGCTCTTGTTTCACACCACTTGTGCGGAGGTAGCCTATAAATAATTGGAATAAGGTGGATTTCCCACAACGGCGAACGCCCGATACGACCTTGATAACCTGCTTCTCCCGCCAGGATTTCAGCCAATCCAGATATATTTGCCGTTGTATCAGTTTGTGTTTACTCATACTATCACCTGCTTTCAAACGAATTATAGCACTATTTCTCAGAGATATCAAATAATTTCATCTAAGTAAAAAAAGAATAAAATTAAGATAATATTTTCAGTTGGATGAAAGAAGTATAAAAATATAGTGAGAAATATCATTTATATTATAGGCCGGATATGCATAAGATATTCTTACCAAGGATCAGTAACCGTTTTATTTTAATAGCTCCGCCCGATAAGTGGTGAAGTGTTTAAGATGGGCTAGAATCTGCCCGGCTGCTCCAGGCGGATAAAAGGGCTGGAAATTGGAATTAGTCCTTCCGCTTCATGGATACCAGCCAAGATTTAAAGGTGTCCTGAATTAATGTTACAGTATCCAATTGGTACTGGGCTTCTAAATGAAGGGTTACTTTTTTATAGTAGTTCAGGATGCCTACAGCACCATAACATAGGTGGGCAGAGACCGTCATTGGATCCAGGGAGGGATCTATGGAGCCATCATGAAAATTGTCCATAAACCAGGACATGAAAGAGCCGGATTTATATCCGGTTTCTTTTTTTATCGTGAGGACATATTCATCCTCCGTGTAGGAATTGCGTATTTGATTCACAAAATAATCATGAAAGATATAATAGTCAGAATTGTTAACATACATATCAAGAAGTGTATCCAAATACACTTCTATTTTTTTGTAGGTAGTGATTGCCTCAGAGGAAAGGCTTGCATTCATCTTTTCATTAAAAAGCCCCATATATTCCGCATATATCTGAAACAGGATACTTTCCTTGCTTTCGAAATAGTGATATATGGTGGCCCGCATAAGACAGCATTCCTTTGCAATTGCTGTTATGCTTACTTTATCAATTCCTTTAGCGATAAATAGCTTTTCTGCGGTTTTTAGTATCAGAGTTCTTTGCCTGTCTGCATGCTTTGAATAGGTTGACAGTAAGTTATCCATTCGTTATCACTACTCCCTTGTTATTGTAGCCTACGCTTCTATTGTTGGCAGTTTCTCCTTTGTTAGTATAGCATAGAAAGAGTAAAGTGCAAGAATTTTCCGCAAATATCCATAGAGTTTATGATAAAGTTGGTAGGAGCTTTTCCGTAATAATCTATGGTAAACAGCTATGGTGAACAGGATAGAGCTTGAGTGAGGCCTTCTATAATGATCCCTGAGTAACCGCATAAAATGAAAATTAAACACTTTGTATAAATTTGACGCAAAATTTACACATTCCTGCTTTTACTTTATGGAGCCTATGATATTATAAAAATGCAAAAAGCAATGTATGTTATGTAAATATCGGGTTAGTCCGATAAGAAAGGAGAACTATGGAACAGTTGAACATTTTACATATTTCGGATCTTCACGTATGTAAAACATATTCGGATTCATTATCATCAACCTTATTTGGAGGCGGTATACAGCCGGCTGATAATCTGCGGTATTGCCTTGAGAAAGCGATCAGGCCGGAGACAGATTGTATTTTTGTCACGGGAGACATTGTTCACGAAGGCAAGGAGGAGGATTACAGGTTTGTACATGATATTTTCAAGGAAATAACGGATCTGCCCGTATATTCGGTTCTTGGTAACCACGATAACCGCAGGGAGAGTCAGGTATTATTTGAACGCAACGGCGGTGTTGTCGGAGATTATGTGCATTTTATTAAGGGATACCGGATTATCCTGATGGATTCATCAGTAGATGAGAAGGAGCAGGGGGAATTTTCAGGGGAACAGCTGGAATGGCTGGAAAATGTCTTAAAGGAGCCATCCCAGAACGGAAGCATATTGCTGCTGCACCATCCGCTTATTTGGCCGGAGAAGGGGCTTGGAATGGAGCAGGGGGAGGCATTGAAGGAGCTGCTGCATCAGGGGGATATCATAGGAATCTTTTGCGGGCATGTCCATCAGAATTGCATTATGAATTACGGGGATATTCCCCAGATCGCCGGAGATTCCCTGGCCTTTGGCTTGGAGCTTAACGGAGGGCAGATTTCCTTCGTAGAGCAGGTAGGATACAGTATCTGCGAGTTCCAGGGAAAGAACCCCATACTTTCTGTATATCCGGTTAACAAAAACAGAAAAGAGATATTTACAATGACAGCAGAACAGCTCATGCAGTCAATGCAGTAGGAGGTAGAGGAATGAAATTTGCTAAGACAAAGAAAGTGATCAGTATTATTTTAGCAGCCAGTATGATAGTCCTGTTGACAGGCTGTGGCACGACTGGGACAGAGCAGACCTCAGGGGAAAACGGACAGAAGCAGGGGACAGAAAGCGCGGCTACGGCGGCGCCGGAGACAGGGACAAAAACAGGGACAGAAGCAGGGACAGAAGCAGGGGACGGCAAGGATTCATTTTCCGATCTGCTGGATCCGGCAAGTCCGGTGAAGGTAACCTTTTATTCCTACAGCCTTGGTATGGCACAGATGAAGGATGGAATGAGCTATCTGATCGATACCTTCAATAATACTATTGGCAAGGAAAAGGGGATTGTTGTTGAGGGCGTGGCAGATGATTATACGAAGTGGAAGACCGATGTACAGGCAGGAAACCAGGTAGACATCGTGCAGCACCCCTTTGGTACCTTGGACGCTTCCGCACAAAACATGGGAATCAAGGCTTATGAAGACGTATTTCCGAAGGAAGAGCTGGAAAGCCACTTGGACGGAATTACAGAAAACGCGCTGTCCCTGGGTAAAATCAACGGGAAAATGTATGGCCTTGCCTTTACCTTTTCTACACCCATCCTGTATATCAACGGAAAGATATTCGAGGATGCCGGTTTAGACCCCAATAATCCGCCGAAGACCTGGGAGGAAATGCTGACCTATGCAAAGACCATTAAAGAAAAGACCGGTAAGGATGGATTTGGTTTAACGCCGGATAACTCATGGATTACGGACGGCATCATCTATACCAATGGCGGGCAGATTTTAAATGATGACAGGACAAAGGCGGTTTTTGCATCCGATGAGACCGTAGAGGCATTTAAGCTGTGGAAGAAATTTTATGAAGAGGGAGTTGCAGCCCTGGGCACCACCAGCGATAATATGCAGGGCTTTGCGGCAGGAAGCATCGGAATGCATCTTCAAAGCTCATCCGTCCTAAGCTCCATAAAGGCGGCTGCGGAGGCCGGGGGCTGGAAGCTGTATGGAGCCGCCATGCCGGGAATGAATGGCAGGGAAGCCGTACCCGTGAATTCGGGAAGCTGCCTGGTGGTCAGACCGGATAACGACCAAAAGGCACAGGCAATCTGGGAGTTCATCAAATTTGTGACAGGGGATGAAGGTTATACCATCATTACCTCAAGAATCGGATATCTGCCCCTTCGGACCTACCTGGCAGATGATCCCCAGTATCTGAAGGACTATGTTGACCAGAACCCTTTGCTGAGAATTAACATTGACCAGCTGAGCCGTATCCGCGCTGCCGCGATCTGGCCGGGGGATTCTGCAACTGAGACTATGGGAATCTTTACGAATGCGGTTACGGAAGCAATTTCCACAGATGCTGATATCAAGACAGTCCTTACAGAGGCACAGGAAGAAATTAATGCCATATTGGAGTAAATAGACCATGAAAATAAAAATTCCAGAGAAAGTAAAGCCCTATCTGTTCCTCCTGCCGGTTATTGTCCTGATTGGTTTCTGGGTTTACCGCCCAATGCTGCAGACGCTGCAATACAGCATGTATAAATGGAATATGGTTCCGGGGACACAGGCGAGTTACGTAGGGTTTGAGAATTTTATAAAGCTGCTGACGAAAAAGGAATTTGGAATTGCCGTGGCAAATACGGTGTTTTATATTCTGGGAATGCTTCCGTTTTCCGTGGTAATTCCGTTGTTTTTGTCCGTGGCTACACAGTCCTTGGCGGATAAGGTAAAGAACGGCTACCGGGCATTCTTTTTCCTGCCGATGATCATGGCGCCGGTAGCCATAGGGATCATATTCCAGTGGCTCTTCCACCCGACCAACGGGATAGTGAACAGCGTGCTGCAGAAAACCGGGCTGATCGAACAGGTTGTTCCCTTTTTGTCGGATCAGGCAACCGCTAAGTATGTAATCGCCTTTATTGCGGGATGGAAAATGATAGGCTTCAGCACCTTGATGTTTTCGGCGGCGCTTACAGGAATTGATACGCAATACTATGAAGCTTCCAGAATGGATGGAGTGGGGGCGGTCAGAAGGTTTTTTGATATCACGCTCGTCATGCTGTCCCCGACCGTAATGCTTATGCTGATGATGAGCATCCTGTTCTCCAGCCAGTCCACCTTTGCCTATATTGATGTACTGACACAGGGAGGACCCCTTAACTCAACAACCAATATTTATTATCTTATGTATAAATATGCATTTTCGGATATGAACGTAGGACTAAGTGCTGCTGCAACAATTCTCTTCCTGGTGGTGTTTGGGGTGATCGCAATTGCACTTCAGCTTTTAACAAAGAAGATCGCGTTCTATGACAATTAGCGTAATGCCGGAGGAGATAGATTATGTCAAAACACCCTGCTACTGTATTAAAACATTTATTGCTGCTGGTGCTGTCCTTTATTGCGGTTTTCCCGCTGTACTGGATGACGGTGTCTTCCCTAAAAGGGGCGGGGGAGATATTTAATTCCCTGCTGTTCCCGGCAACCCCGACACCGGAAAATTACCGGTATGCCTTCAGCGAGATGCCCATTCTGAGGATGATATGCAATTCGGTTATCATAAGCGGCACCGCTACCGTATGCCAGATGCTGACAACCCTGTTTGCCGCTTATGCCCTGGTCCGCTGGGAATTTAAAGGAAAGACGCTGATTTATCTGTTCATTACCTTAACCTGGCTGATCCCCTTCCAGGCAATCATGGTACCGAATTACGTGCTGATCAACCAGATGCACCTGAACGGGAGCCTGGTTGCGATTATCCTGCCTAATATAGCTTCTGCCTTTGGTGTAATCTCCCTGTACCAGGCCTTTAATTCCTTTCCCAAGGCCCTGATAGAAGCGGCGAGGATGGATGGTAGTAAGGAGCTTCAGATCCTGAAGGATATTGTATTCCCTCCAATGAAAGCTTCCATTATGTCCCTGACGATCCTGTTATTTATCAATTCCTGGAATGATTACATGTGGCCAAGGCTTGTGACAAAGGAACTTGCCCAGGCTCCGATCCAAATCGGCCTGAGGGCCTTTATCAGCTCCGACACCAACCTGTGGGGAACGCTGATGGCCGCAACAACTATATCCTGCATTCCGATTTTTGTGATATACTTATTTTTGCAAAGACATATTGTGGATGCCTTTATGAGATGGGGAATCAAATGATAACAGAGAGTCAAATGATGACAGGAAATCAAGTGATGGCAGGAAATCAAATGGTGACAAGAAATCAAATGATAACAGGGAGCCAAATGATGACAGGAAGGCAGATAATAAATCAGAAGGGAGAACGCACTATGGCACAGGAAAACATAAAAGGTATGGTAAACCAGCCCTTTCTACTGGAGGGCGCAAGAAACGTCCGTGAATTGGGAGGCTCTTGGAATAAACTGGGACAAATCCTGGCCGAGAAGAAGCTGCTGAGAGGTGACAGCTTACACCTGCTGTCTGAGCAGGATAGGGAGCAGCTTTATGGGTATGGTATCAGATACATTATTGACCTGCGCACGGAGGATGAAGTAGGGAAGGATCCGGGAAAAATGGAAGACTGCGGGGATGTTAAGGTGTATCATATCTCAATGGCGGGCAATGTTAACCCGAATCGGCCTTCCATGGGTAAGCTGACCAATATGGCACAGATGTATATTTACTTTTTGGAGGAATGCAAGGGGCAGATCAGGCAGGTTATGGAAGTAATAGCAAGAGCCGGGAAAGGTGGGATTTTGTTCCATTGTACCGCAGGAAAAGACCGTACCGGAATTATTGCAATGCTGCTTCTGTTGCTGTGCGATGTGGAAGACCCGATTATCGTCCGTGATTATAGCACCAGTGAGAAAAATCTTGGAGACTTGTTCGACGGACAGCGTAAAACGATGGAGCTCGCCGGAGTGGAGATACCGGATTTTGTCTATACATCCCGCCCGGAGGATATGGAGGAGACCATAGGGTATTTAAGAAGCAGGTACCGGGATGCCCTGGGATATCTGTCCTCCATAGGAATGCTGCCGGAAGATATAGAACGGTTAAGGAAGAGAATGCTTGGAGGTAAGGAAGATGAAAGGAATCAGGATTGAGCATGTGACAAAAAGCTTTAAAGAGGTCTCTGTTTTGAAGGATATTTCCTTCCAAATCGAGAGCGGCTCCTTTACGGTGCTTTTAGGACCTTCCGGTTGTGGGAAATCCACACTGCTGCGTATTATCGCCGGGCTTGAGACAGAGGACAAGGGAGATGTCGTTATTGATGAGAGGCAGGTTACGAAATTGGAACCTAAGGACAGGAATCTGGCCATGGTTTTTCAGAATTACGCATTATATCCCCACATGACGGCCTGGCAAAATATCGAATATGGCTTGAAGGTGAATAAGGTGCCGAAGGTACAACGCCGCAAAATGGTTCAGGAGGCGATAGAAATGGTTGAGCTTCCGGACCAGGTCCATAAACGTCCGGCTCAGATGTCCGGAGGACAGCGGCAGCGTGTAGCCCTGGCGAGGGCAATCGTAAAAAATCCGAAAGCCTTCCTGATGGACGAGCCATTATCAAATCTGGACGCAAAGCTCCGCAACCAGATGAGGGAAAAAATATCCCAGCTGCACCGGCAGCTTGGCACGACCTTTATCTATGTCACCCATGACCAGATTGAGGCCATGTCCATGGGAGACCACATCATTATATTGAATGAAGGTATTGTCATGCAGGAAGGAACCCCGAAGGAGATCTACACCAATCCCAGGAACATATTCGTAGCCGGGTTTATCGGAACCCCCCCGGCAAATATCATAGCCTGTGAGGGCGGGTATGTCGCAATCCGGGCGGAACACATTGGATTAGGGGAGAAAGACCGGGGGATCAACCTGGATGCCACCGTTTTATCAGTTGAGCGGCTCGGTGACGGCAGCGTTTACCATCTTGGGACTGCGCTGGGCGATCTGAAGATAAAGGCGGAATGCAACTGGGAAGATATTGCCCGTGCGGTCAGGGTAAATATTCCTTATGAAACGATTATGTATTTTGATGAAAAAGGCCAGAGAACGGAAGAAAATGAATCAATACGCCGGTATTTGGAAAGTGTTTGAACACTGGAAAAAAATCCTGGGAAGAAGCTTGGAAATGCAAGGGTCTGCAGCCGCTGCACCCTCAAGCTCCTTCCCGGGATTTTTTATGTTCACGGGGAGAAGGCAAGCTGAGGCTGATTGACCGGTAAAAAAGACTTAATTGGATACCAAAAAATATAGAATTTAACTGAATACCAAAATATAGAGCTTAACTGGGTACCAAAATATAGAACTTAACTAAGTACCAAAATAAACTTAGCTGGATACCAGAATATGGATTGACAAAGCATTATTTCTAAATTATAATAACTGTATTAATACGGTTAGTACAGTTGATACAGTTAATACAGTTGGTTTGTATCAGAAAGGAAAAGCTATGATTATAATCAATTATAAGGACCGGAGGCCGATCTACGAGCAGGTTGTGGAACGTTTTAAGGAGCTGATCCTTGGAGGAGCCCTTGAACCGGACAGCCAGCTGCCTTCCGTGCGGGCTTTGGCAATGGAGCTTTCGATCAATCCGAATACGATTCAAAGAGCCTATGCGGAGCTGGAGCACCAGGGCTTTATCTACTCGGTTAAGGGGAAGGGCAGCTATATTGCATCCGCCGGGCTTCTCTTGCAGAAGAAAAACAGCGAAGTGCTCCAGGCTTTGAAGCAGGTGGTGCAGGAGGCGAGGAAGCTTGGAACTACGGAGGAGCAGGTGATTTTGATAGTGAAACAAATATTTAGGGGGGACAGCGGCAATGATTGAGGCAGTAAAGGTAAGCAAGAGGTTTGACACCATACAGGCGGTGGACCAGGTATCCGTTACGGTAAAGGAGGGCAATGTCTTTGGCCTGATCGGAACCAACGGTGCAGGAAAAAGCTCATTTATCAGGATGCTTTGCGGGATTATAAGACCGGACAGCGGAAGCATCACCTTCGATGGACAGAAGGTCTATGAAAATGTGGAGACGAAAAGACAGTTATTTTATATCTCGGATGAACAGTATTATTTCAGTAATTCTACTCCAAAGGAGCTCAGGCAATTCTACCAGGTAGTATATCCTGGATTTGATACCGGCCGCTTTGACCAGCTGCTGGGGCAGTTTGAACTGGATGCAAACCGGAAGATCAGCACCTTTTCCAAGGGAATGAAGAAGCAGCTGTCCATCCTGTGCGGGATCTGTGCGAACACGAAATATTTATTCTGTGACGAGACCTTCGACGGCCTTGACCCGGTGATACGCCAGGCGGTCAAGAGCATTTTTGCGAAGGAAATTGCAGAACGGAACATGACGGTAATCATAGCATCCCATAACCTGAGGGAGCTGGAGGATATCTGTGACCATGTAGGCCTTATGCACAAGGGCGGTATCCTGTTGTCCAAGGAGTTATTTGATATGAAGCTGAATATCCATAAGGTACAATGTGTATTTGGTGCTAAGGCCGATGTAGGCCTGATTTTTGAGGGTATGGAAGTGCTTAAGACGGAAACAAGGGGATCCCTTTATACCATTACAGTCAGGGGAACAGCAGAAGAAGTAGAAAAGCGTATGGAAAAGGTAGCTCCGGTTTTCTCGGAGGTCATCCCATTATCGCTGGAAGAAATCTTCGTCAGTGAAACGGAGGTAGTCGGCTATGACATCAAAAAGCTCATTTATTAAATTATTGCAGGAGGATGGGAAACGGAGGATCTGGAGTATTGCGCTTTCCGCTCTGGCCTTTATCATACTATTTCCTATCCTATGTGCCGTCCAAGTCAGCAATTTCCGGGGTGGAATAAGCCTGGAATGGGAACTGGACCAGGTGGCGGGCATGGTCGGAAGCCGGAATGATATAACAATTTTTGCCGTAATCTTATGTGCAGTTGTATGCGGTTTAAGCGGCTTCTACTATCTCCATTCCAGAAAAAAGGTGGACTTTTACCACAGTATCCCCGTAAGGAGGGAAGTATTGTTCCTGGCCTCCTATCTGAATGGAATCTTCATTTATTTTATTCCCTATGTCATAAGCCTGTGCTTAAGCCTGATCGTATTGAAAGCCAACGATTACATTAATCAGGAGATAGTGCTGGCTGCATTGGCCGGTATAGGAATTAACCTGCTATTCTTCTGCCTGATCTATACCGTGACAATTATAGCGGTGATGCTTACAGGTAATTTAATCATCAGTATTTGCGGGACAGGGGTATTCCTGGTTTATGTCCCCGCTGTACGGGAACTAAAAGATGCTCTGTGCTTAAGCTTTTTTTCTTCTTATTTTACGCGGAGGGAAACCTTGGGCATCAGTTCCTTCCTTTCACCGATTGAAAATTATGTCAATATAGCTTTTGGTTCCCTGAAAGGCTCCAGGTACATCTATGGCATTGTTATTACCTGTGCCATTACCCTGGTCCTATTCGGCCTGGCAATACTGTTATACAGAAAACGTCCTTCCGAGACAGCGGGCAAATCCATGACCTTTGCAGCAGCAAAGCCTATCATCAAATTTTTCCTGGTAGTTCCCCTGTCCCTGGGCGGAGGAATATTCCTGAAAAATATAGTTTCCCTTGGATATAATGGATGGTTTGTCTTTGGTACGGTATTTGCCTTCATCATCAGCTATGGATTGATCCAGGTTTTGTACGAGTTTGATATCAAGAGTGCCTTCCAGCATAAGCTGCAGATGCTTGTATGTGCAGTGCTGGTTGTCGTAATCGCAGCGGTTTTACAGCTTGATGTATTTGGCTATGACAGGTATCTGCCAAAGAAGGAGGAGATCCAAAACATCAGTGTAGCGATTGCCGGAATTGACGGGGGAATGAATTACTATGATGTGAGTAATGGAGAAATAAAATACTGGGGAAGGGCAGAATATGAGCTTGCTAACATGAAATTGAAGGATTTCAGTGCAGCTTATGAAATAGCTAAAATCGGATCCAGACGTGGGATAGGCAGGGCAGGCAGAAATGATTACCGCGCTTATGGGGTGGATAAGGAGGCCTTCAGTTATTATGTTAAATACACCTTAAAGAGCGGAAAGACAGCTTACCGCTGCTATGGCATCCGATTAAAGGATTGTAAGGATTTACTAAACGAAGTGTATTCGGACCAGGGCTATAAGGATACCCATTATATGATTTATCAATGGGAGAAAGGAATTATTGACCAGATCTCAGTGGCATATGAGATGGATATTTTGAATTATGTATCCAACAACAGGTATTCCAGGGAGGATTACCGCTTTAGCCTGGTAGGGGACAGTGTGGAGAAATTCATACAGATATACAAGGAGGAATTAAAAAACCTGACCTTAGAGGAGATGGCATCCGGGGCTCCTATAGCAACCCTGACCTTTGAAAGGAACCTTTTTGGGAAGAATAATTATGTCGGATATAATGAGTACCATGTTTATCCGTCCTTTGTAAAGACCTTGGCCTTTTTGGAGGAGAATGGCTTTGATGTGACAAAAAAGATTGATATAGATAACGTTGTGGAGATATCAATCTACGATAGGAAGCAGATGGAACGTACATATACATATGAGGCCAAAGCAGGAGTTACCGTGGATGTACAGGCATATGAGCCGCTGTCATATACGGAAAAGGAGGATATCCTTGGACTTCTGCCAGCCCTTCTGCCAATGGATTATTGCCAGAATAATATGGCGTTTGTGGCGGTTGAGCCTAATATCGAGGTATATGTTACCTACCGGCTTGGGGAGAACGGGCTTGCCGAGAGCTTTTCCTACAGGATATTGAAGGATAAGCTGCCGGATAAGGTGAAGGAGGATTTAGGCTGGTAGGTGGGTAATTAAAAAAGATAGGCCGGGTTCCCGGAATGGGATTTCAGGGGCATGTAGCCCAAAGGATATGTAAAGGCAACGCAAAGGAGGTAGGTACGTATAATAAAGATACTGTACAGAGCTTGGTAAATGCAGTAGGCTATGGAAAGAATAAATGATTTATTCCAAGTTAGAATAAAAAAAGCTGATATCTGAATTGATTCAGCTTTTTTTTATTGCTATCATAAAAGTGCAATAAGAAAACGGAAATATTCTTTCGAAACTATATAAAGTGACGGGACGTTGCTTTTCTGGTTTGTTTAAAACGACAAAAAGCAGAGTGGTATGGAAGAATTTATCCGTGATAAAAAATAAAAGTATTGGGAGGAAACAATTATGAAAAAGAAAGTAATTTCGGCTTTTCTGGCTGCTGCGATGGTGATTTCACTTACTGCAGGCTGTGCATCTTCATCGGAAACCAAATCTGACAACAAGGTTTCTCAGGCTCCGGCAGATTCAGTAGAGGAATCGGGAGCTGCACCGGAGGGGCAGACAGTTGTATCAGGGGGGACAACGGATGTAATCAATGTGGGCATTAATGGAGATCCTACAGATCTGGATCCATTTTCATCCATTACAATGAGAAACGGAATGTCACAGCCCCTGTTTTATCAGACTCTGGGTTATCTGAATGAAGATGGTTCTTTTGCCGGAGTCATGATGGAGTTGTATGAGATCCCCGACAATAAGACTATTCAAGTAAAATTGTATGAGAATATTGTAGATCAGGCAGGAAATCCTTTTACAGCGGCTGATGCGGTCTGGTGCCTGCAAAAGTATGTTGAGACTCAGAACAGATATACAACCAATGTTGAAAGCGCGGAACAGACAGGGGATTATACCTTTACCATACATAGCAAGAATGATTTTTATATGAGTGACATTTCAGATTTATTTATCAATATTTGGTTTGTCACAAGGGCTTCCTATGAAGCGAGTGCAGATCATATGCAGACAACCCCGGTATCAACAGCTCCGTATAAGGTGGCGGAGTATGTGCCAGGTTCCAGCATCACCCTGGAAGTCTGGGATGGCTACTGGAAAAAGGATGACCAGATAAAGACACCGATTGAGAGACAGAATGCGAAAAAAATTAACTACTATATTATTTTGGAAAAAGGGCAGATGAGCATTGCCCTGGAAACAGGAACCATTGATATTGCGCAGAGTGTTGCGCTGGATGATGTCGGTAAGTTCTCTGAAGGCAGCGGTTTTACAACATATACCGTAGCGGAGACCCTGATGAACTGCCTATTCCCGAATACCAGCAGTGACAGCGCCTGCAATGATCCATTGGTAAGGGATGCTATCTATTATGCCATTGACGGCGCGGCCATCGTAAATAAAATATTTGGAAAAGATGCAGTCACCTCCAAGGCTGTAGGCAGCCCAGTATGCCCTGACTATAATCCCGACTGGGCATCCTCCGACTATTGGAACTACAATCCAGAAAAAGCAAAGGAGCTTCTGGCACAGGCAGGCTATGATAAGTCGAACCCTCTCCACTTAGAGCTGCTGGTTCTGGAGCATCCGACCTTTAGCAGCATTATGGAAATTGTACATGCCTACTTAACCGCAATCGGAATCGATGCCAATCTTACAGTGGCAGGCGGAGGAAATTTCTTTGCGACAGCGGCGGATTCCACCAAATGGGATTTAATGCATTGCTATGCCGATTCTGCAGGATATGTAACAACGGCGTGGGCTTCCCTAAGAAATAACTACAGCTCCACAGGTCCTATCGGCTTTGAAAAGGATGATATACTGGAAACCTTGATTGCTAAGGCGTCTACCGTATCAACCCACAATCAGGAGAATGTAAATGCGGCATATGATTATATCAAGCAGATGGGCTATGCTTATGGCCTCAGTACGAACTATGTAAATATTGTATACAATTCAGATAAAATAAGCGATTTTATTCTAAGTGACCACAAGTGGATCGCCCCGAATGCTTGTACCTACGCAAAATAATCAAAAGTGGTATGGCTGATTTCTTCCAGTCAGCCGGATCACCTGTAGAAATAAAATTTTGAAGTAAAGGTTGAAAGAAAGGCATCTTCAACCTTAAGGATTTGTGCCGGCATATTTTGCGGCACAAATTCTGATGCGTAGAGACATGCGCAGAAATGGAGAAAAAGATGGCTAAATTTATTGCAAAAAGATGTTTTATGATGATTTTTGTTGTGCTGGCTTCTGCTATTGTTATCTTCTCGATCATGTATTTTGTTCCGGGGGATCCTTCCCTTATGATCCTAGGAAAGGGTGCAAGCCCGGAGGCCTTGGCAGCAAAACGCGCAGAATTAGGACTGGATGATTCTTATCTGGTGAGGCTGGGGATATTCTTGAAGGATGTCTTCCTGAACTTTGATCTGGGAACCTCCTACCAAAGAGGGACTGCCGTCTGGTCTGAAATTATGCTGCGCCTTCCCAGAACTATGATGATTGCATTTATCAGTGTCGGGTTGAGTGCGGTAGTGGGAATTCCCCTGGGAATTTTGGCAGCAACCCATCAGGGGAAGGTACAGGACATTATCTGCTTGTTTATCGCAATGTCGGGAAGCGCCATTCCCAGCTTCTGGCTGGCGATGATGCTAATCCTGGCATTTGCAGTGAGGCTAAACCTCCTGCCTGCCTTTGGAATCGGAGGACCCCAGTATTATATCCTGCCCATCGTTTCGGCGGCATTTATGGGCATCGGCAATAATGCAAGACAGACCCGTGCCAGCATCCTGGAGACCATGAGGGCAGACTTTATCACAAGTGCGAGAGCAAAGGGAGCTTCGCAACGGAGCGTGACCTATAAGCATATGCTGCCCAATGCATTGATTCCTGTTATTACGGTAATCGGCGGTGGCTTTGGAGCTTCCATTGCCGGATCGATCATTATTGAAACCGTATTTTCCATACCCGGGCTGGGGCTGCTGCTCATGACAGGCATTTCAACACTGGATTATCCGATCATTCAGGGAACCGTTATATTCCTGGCATTTCTTACAAGCATTATAATGCTTCTGGTTGATATTGCATATGCATTCGTGGATCCCCGGATTAAAGCCCAGTATGGCAGGAAAGGTTAGGAATCAGGCATGGAAAGAAGAAAAAGACAAAGTATGTTAAAACAGATGGTAAAACGGCTTCTACAGAGTAATCTTGCAGTGACTGGAATGATTATCCTGGGCAGCATTATCCTGCTCTGCGTTTTTGCACCGTTAATCTCACCCTATGCGACAGATGAAATGGATCTGATTAATTCAAACCAGGGTCCCTCCCTGGCACATTTATGCGGGACGGATGACATGGGGAGGGACATCTTATCCAGATTATTGTATGGGGGCAGGTATTCCCTGAGCCTTGGCATCTGCGGGGCGCTTTTAAGCACAGCCGTTGGCATGGTGACCGGGTTGGTGGCCGGGTATTTCGGTAAAGGAATCGATAATCTCTTTATGCGTGTCATGGATGTCATGCAGGCAATTCCCGGCATACTGATTGCCATCCTGGTTTCCACCGTATTAGGAAGCGGATTCCTTAATACGGTGTTGGCACTTTCCATCGGAGGAATTCCTGTGGCGGTTCGCATCACCAGGGGACAGATACTGGGAGAAAGAAGCAAGGAATATCTGGAGGCGGCTGAATCAATAAACTGCAGTAAGGTTAGTATCATGTTTAACCATATTTTACCCAATATTCTATCTCCCTTAATTGTGCATACGACGATGGCGGTCGGAGGTACCATCATGCAGGCCGCGGCCTTAAGCTACATTGGATTAGGAGTGCAGCCGCCCACACCGGAGTGGGGAGCCATGCTCTCAGCATCTAGGGATTATATCCGTAATTATCCTCATCTTGTGCTGTTTCCCGGATTGTGCATTGCGATTACGATCCTGGCAATTAATATTTTCGGAGATGGGCTACGTGATGCATTGGATCCTAAGATGAAGAAATAGAGAGAAAGAGGAAAAGTATGAATCATAATAATAAGTCATTTTTGGAAATCGAAGACCTGGTGGTGGAATATAAATCAGGAAAAGATATTATTCATGCTGTTAACAGTGTTTCCCTAAGCCTGGAAAAGGGGAAAACTCTGGGGCTGGTGGGAGAAACGGGTGCCGGAAAAACAACCATAGCAAAGGCGGTTATGAGAATCCTGCCGGATGTGTCGGCAGACATTACGAAGGGAAAGATCTGCCTGGAGGATCAGGAAATCTTACAGCTGCCCGAAAAGGACATGCAGAAAATCCGTGGCGCAAAGATCTCTATGATTTTCCAAGATCCTATGACTGCTTTGAACCCGCTCATGACAGTAGGTGACCAAATAGCGGAGGCAATTAAGCTCCACAATAACATCAGTAGTGCGGAGGCCATGAAGCGTGCGGTGGAAATGCTTGAGATGGTCGGTATCCCGTCGGAACGCTATAGTCAATTTCCCCATGAGTTCTCAGGCGGAATGAAGCAGCGCGTTGTAATTGCAGAAGCCCTGGCCTGTAACCCGGAGCTACTTCTGGCCGATGAGCCTACCACGGCTTTGGATGTGACGATCCAGGCACAGGTACTGGATATGATCCGAAGGCTGAGGGACCAATTAGGTACGGCCATGATGTTGATTACCCATGATCTTGGGGTTGTAGCAGAGGTCTGCGATGACGTGGCTGTTATTTACGCAGGAGAGATCATTGAAAAGGGGAGTAAAAGAGATATTTTTAAAAATCCGTTCCACCCCTATACCCTGGGATTGTTTGGCTCGCTTCCAAGGCTGGATGATGATTCGGAAAGGCTTCATCCGATTGAGGGACTTCCTCCGGATCCCTCCCATCTTCCGGATGGATGCAAATTTAATCCACGCTGTCCCCATGCCACCGACCAGTGCAGAAGCGAGGCGATCCCTTTGACAGAGATTACCCCGGGACATTTCTGCCGTTGCTGCAATTTAGTAAAACAGGAGGATTAGGAGATGCCAGATTGTATCGAAGTAAGGAATCTAAAGAAATATTTTAAGGTCGGGAACGGGCTCCTCCATGCGGTTGATGATGTATCCTTCCGGATTGAGAAAGGCAAGACCCTGGGCGTTGTAGGAGAATCTGGCTGTGGTAAGTCCACCCTGGGCAGGACCGTCATACACTTGCAGGAAAGCACGGAAGGAGAGATCCTTTTTAATGGCAAGGATGTGACGAGGGTAAAGGGGAGGGAGCTACGTAAGCTGCGTGAAAATATGCAGATTATATTCCAGGATCCTTACTCCTCCTTAAATGCCAGAAAGAGCATTGAGCAGACCATCAGGGAACCCTTAAAGATATCCGGACGGTTTGACCGGAAAGGTCTGGAGGAAGAGGTTGGCCGGTTGATGGATCTGGTAGGCATTGATGAGAGGCTTCGCAACGCCTATCCCCATGAGCTGGATGGCGGAAGGCGGCAGCGGGTCGGGATTGCCAGGGCGATCGCATTAAATCCCGAATTTGTAGTATGTGATGAGCCGGTGTCTGCCCTTGATGTATCCATACAGGCACAGGTGCTGAACCTGTTAATGGATCTGCAGGATGAATTTAAACTTACTTATATGTTTGTAACCCATGATTTGTCCGTGGTGCGCCACATATCCGATGATATTTGTGTAATGTATTTGGGGCAGCTGGTGGAAACCTCACCGGCAAAGGAATTATTTGTAAGGCCCCTCCATCCTTATACTAGGGCACTATTGTCAGCCATTCCTTCCACAGACATCGACCATCCCATGCGCAGAGTCGAGCTGAAGGGGGAAATTACATCACCGATTAATCCGAAGCCAGGCTGCCGGTTTGCGGCAAGATGTCCTTATGCCGCCGATAAATGCAGGGAACCGCAGAAACTGGAGGAAATATCAAAAAATCATTTTGTAGCCTGCTGTAGAGCAAGGGAAATAAATATTTAAATCTTAGAAAGAAAAGAGACGATATGATGATAGATTCTAATATGTATTGGCTTCCGGAAGAACTGTTTACAAATCAGAAGCTGGCAGATAAGCTGCTCAGCGTAATTCCGGAGCAATTTGGATGGTATGGATACCTGGAGGAAATCGGGCATACAGGAAAAAAACAATTTGTCTTGGAAAAACCCAGAGGGTATCAAAATCTTAATTATGTTCAAGGCGATTATCTGTTAAAACAACAGTTGGCAGATATGGATGAAGCCGGTGTGGAAAAAGCAGTTCTCAAATTGCCGGGCTGCCAGGAATGGCTTGATCTTGAGCTGTGCAGTATATTTAACGATGGCATGGTAAGACATGCTAAAGAAAGTAAAGGCAGGCTGATTCCCCTTGCGGTTGTTCCGCCCTTTTCAAGCAAGGAAAACTTAAAGGAATTAGAACGGTGCCATAAGGAGCTGGGTATGAGAGCCGTACAATTAAGTGCCCATTATGGTGATAAGTACCTTGATCATGAAGTGTTTTCCGGGTTTTTTAAAAAATTAAATGAGCTTCATATGACGGCCTACGTTCACCATACACCGGTACCAGTGGAATATCAGTCGTTTTACGAATACAATAACGTAAGAAGATCCTATGGGCGGTGTGTCGACCAAGGATTATCGGTGGGACGTGAGCTATTTAGCGGCTTTTTTGATAGGTACCCGAATATCAGGCTGGTTCATTCCATGCTTGGAGGTGGATTTTTTGCAATTACAAATCTTTTATTTCCAAATGCGGCGAAAGCCAAGGAAGATGTGGGAAGGTTCCATTCGGATAATAGCAGGCTGCTAAAGCAGTTCAGGGAACACATCTATTTTGAAACATCCCATGCCCAGCCCTGGGGGAAAAAGCAGTTAGAATGTGCCGCGGAAGTCCTCGGGGCAGATCATATCATATTTGGCTCCTCCTATCCCGTCAGAAGGGAATGGCTGACACAGGGACCGGCATTTGTCAAAGAATTAGATCTGAAGGAAGAAGAGAAAAACCTTATCCTATCAGAAAATGCTAAAAGATTGTATGGCTTTGACTGATGCAATAGATATAAACGATCAGAAATATAGGAGGCAAAATGTTAAATTTTGATTTAAAGAGAAAAGAAATCAAGAGTACGAATGGTGGATATTTAAATGATGGATTGCCGATCAGGGATACCTTTGTGCAATTGGGAAGCGGGATGCATTATGTACATGCCATGCTCTATGAACCAGTTGTTGCATGTGAAAGAAGCCGTATTGGGGTAATTGTTGTACATTCTGACCTGGATTATTCCACGCTTTCCATTGGGGGAGAGCTGGCAAAGCGCGGGTATCGAACTCTTTGCGGACAGGTGATTGATCCAAAGAGTACCTTGGATACAAAAATATTGGATATTAAGACCTGTGTGGAATTCTTCAGGCAGTTTAAAGGCATTGAAAAAGTTGTTTTAATGGGACATAGCGGCGGAGCAACCTTGATGAGTGCTTATCAGGCAATTGCTGAAAATGGAGCCCAGGTTTTCCAAGGGGATGAAAAATTGGTTAAGTGCTCCATCAAAGAAATCCTGCCGGCTGCTGATGGCCTGATGCTCCTGGATTCTAACTGGGGAAATGGGGCTATGACGCTGATTAGCATCGACCCTGCCGTGATGGAGGATGGGAACGGAATCAAACTTGACACTGAGCTTGATATTTTCAACCCAGCAAACGGCTACAGTCCTGAGGGAAGTAGTTATAATGAAAGCTTTATGAAGAAATACTTTAAGGCTCAGGCGGAGCGAAACAATGAGCTATTAAAAAATGCCCTGGAGCGCCTTCATGCAATCGAGAGAGGAAAAGGAAGATTCGTGGATGATGAACCATTTTTTGTAGTCGGAGGAGAGCAGTTTGCCCCCTGCAATAAGCTGATTCCGGAGGATATCCACCTGGTATCCCATACCAAGGAGCCTCATTCGCTGTTGCATGCTGATGGAACCGTCACAAAGGAGATAATCCATTGTCTTAGGAAACCTCATTTTAATCTCAGCATGACTCCATCCATCAGGGCATGCCTGATCGGAACCGTCCGGGACTATCTTACAAACCGTGCGGTTTTAGCGGGAGAGGATTATCGCATCGGCTCGGATTCCATTGAAGGAATCCGGTGGGATACCAGCTATAATTGTACGCCGGCGAATGTAAAGCATATATCCGTTCCCTTACTTGTGATGGGAATGACTGGGAGCTATGAATATCTGGCAGCAGAGGCGATCTATTATAATGCTAAAAGTACGGAGAAGACCATCTGCTTTGTAGAAGGAGCCGGGCACAATTTTTTCTTAGAGCCTGGGATAGAAACCTATGCCGGACAGTATGGAGATACGGCAAAGAATACATTTGATTATGCAGGCGAGTGGATGCAAAGGCGGTTTATAAATGAATAATATAAAAGCATAGTAAGGAAATTTTGAGCTTGCTCATGAACATGCTTTTGTTCATGATACAATGAAAGTTCTTATATAGATGGGAGATTGTTACATATGCAGACATTAAAAGGTAGAACCTGCGTATTTGCAGGAGCTTCCGGCGGAGATGGCGTGGCGGCGGTTAAGGCATTATGTGCAGGAGGCATGAATGTTGTTATGATGACGCATATGGCTTCTCAGGCCCAGGCCTTGGTTGATGAGATAAAGATGATGGATTTACCGGGGGACTGTATTGCCATTGGCCATACGGAGCATGGGCCTGCAGAGCATCAGCCACAGGTATATCAGGAGCTTGCTAAACGGTATGGATCTGTAGATGTGGTTATTTCTAATACGGGTACCCTCGGAAAACAGATGGAACTGGAAGAGGTAACCGGGGAAATGTTAATGGAGGATATATCACATTTGACCTTGGGAGCCTTCCATATGCTGAAGACCGCATTACCGTTTTTGAAAATGAGCAAAGCGCCCCGTGTGATTTTTATGACCAGTGTGGAAGGTCGTCGTGGAGGCACGAAGGAGAGCTTTACGAATGCGGTTGCAAAGGGTACTGTCTTATCCCTGACCCTAAATTGTGCGGCACGCCTTGCAGCAGATGCAGTGACAGTGAATTGTATCTCGAAAGGAGCCATCCCGAGGATCGGTACACAGGATCCGGCGGATATTGATCCGAGAGCCATGCTTCCCCATATTCCCATGAAAAGGCTGGGGATGCCGGAGGATTTGGCAGAGGCTATCTGCTTCCTTGCAAGTGAGGAAAGCGGGTATCTTACAGGACAGGTTCTTAGTATTAGCGGAGGTCTGGAAATGGGTTAAAGGATATAAATAGAAAATCAAAGGGGATGCTGCAGAGCCAGCCATCCCCTTTAAATCGTATTTAAGACGATGCAAAATTAATAAAATGCTTTGCGCCCTCTGATAATTTTGAGTTTTTACGGTAACAGATATTGATGTGTGACACTAATTCAGGAGTGATATCCACCAACGTAATCTCCGGCGTTAACAGGTTGGAAACGGATTTTTTGGTAAGAATGGAGATGCCCAGACCTTGCTTGACAAAATCCACAATATTATTCCCGCGGAATCCGGTAAATGAAATCTTAGGTTCAAAACCGGCGTTCCTGCAGGCTCTCTTGATGAAGTTAGTATCACCGGACTTCTCTGGCAGCAGGATAAAGTCTTCCTCAGCAATTTCCTTCAAGGTGATGGATTTCCTCTTTGCCAAAGGATGGTCCACGGGAAGGACAGCGACAAATTGATCTGTTTCATATGGAAGCATTACCATATCCTCTTCCTTCTCGCCCTTATAAATGACAAAGCCAAGATCGCATTTCCCTTTTTTGACCAGATCAATAATATCCCCTTCACTGGTGCTCTCAATTACGTTTAAGGAAAACTTAGTGCTATATTTATGAAAAGCAGTCAAAAGCTCTAAGATACGGTACTCGGTTCCTATGGTGATGGTATCCTTTACCTGGTTTAATTTATTATAAAAATCATTTAAATAATTCAGCTGTAGCTGGGCGATCTGCTTGGCGTAGGGCAAAAACATTAAGCCATATTCATTCAATTCGACCTTTCGTGTGCTCCGGTTAAAAAGCGGGGTACCAAGTTCCTTTTCCAACATCTGTATATGCTTTGACAGGGAAGACTGGGAAATAAACAGACTCTCAGCAGCCTCCAAATAGTTCCCAATCTCAGCAAGGACTGCAAATTCCCTGATATAATTAATTTCCATAGGTCAAACTCCTCCTGATAATCCTTTTGGTTAATTCCTGTATTAGGGGCGTTTTGTAGTGCCTAATCCCATTAGGATGCTAATAAAAATCCCAGATATTTCTGTGCCTGATGCCGTTCCTGCTCATGTCAACATTAACACAGGAATATAGGAAAATCAAGAAGCAAAGAAGTGGTTTATAAGCTATAATTGATAAATTCTATTTTGAAGATAAAAGAAAAGTTTTGTCTTATACCAGATACGGTTCAAAGGTTCAGAAGGTAAAAATGGTGATATGATAATTGATGAAGCATCAGGGATGTAGCAAACCAAGAGAAGCCCCATCTATTCTAAATATGCATAGACAGGGCTTCTCTTTTATTGAATTTTTGCCTTAAAGCTTCTGGCCACAGTTGGAGCAAAAGCTCCCGTCCCCGGTTTTCGTGCCGCAATTCGGACAGAAGTTTGGCTTTGCATCGGCGGGAGCACCTTGGCCGGGATTTGTACCGCCTTCATTAGGGGCAGCCCCGTTCGGCTGAGCGGCACCATTTTGCGCATTCCCCTGTTGGTTCATCTGGTTCATATTCTGCATCATCTGGTTAGCCATATTCATGCCCATCATCATGCCGGCCATATCGGAGGCAACGCCGCCGCCCTTTACCTGGCCGCCTGCGATACCCTCTGTCATGGCCATCTGCTGGTAACGGTTCACATCGCCTACCATGCTAAAGGAAGCATTTTTGTTAATCATCTTCTGGATCTCTTCCGGATAAGTAAAGCTCATGATATTAAAGGCGCTTACGGTGAGCCCGCTGTCAAAGAGCTGCATATCCAAATCAGTACGTATTCCGGAGGATATGTCAAAGGAATTGGCCTGAAGGTTAAACATATCCTTCCCTTCCTTGCTGATCCACTTCATAAGAAGCTGGTCAAGGATGGTTACAATACGCAGCCTTACATCCTCCACAAGATAGGAATCCTTTACGCCTGCAATTTTATCAATCAATTTAACGTAATCTGCCACCTTAAAGGTGAAGGTGCCGTTTGCACGGATCGGCATGCCGCCCGGCAATTGGGAGGTGGGGATGTTGATGGCATTCTGTGTTCCCCATTTTACGATAAATTCCTTTGTATTAATAAATAAGACCTCGGCCCGCATTCCGCTGTTGAAGCCGAATTTGAAGCCTGACAGGGTGGAAAGGAAGGGGATAATCTGGGATTCGATATCATAGTCGCCTTCATCCTTGAAGATACCTTCAATTTTTCCGTTAAAAAGGAATACGGCATCCTGTCCCGGACGGATGATTAAACGGCTGCCTTTTTTAATCTCATCATTGTGCCATTTATAGAAAATCATATCCTCGCGGAATTCCTGCCATTCCACAACGTTTGCAAATTGTTTTGAAAATAAACCCATTCTAAGATCCTCCTATGAAATAAATTTTATAAGCTGCTAGAACTTTCCACCGCCGGAGCTGTGGGAGCGTCCACCGCTGGATACGCCGCCGCGGAAGCCGCCGGAATTAAAACCACCGCCTCCGTGATTGTTATCGTTGTTCTGGGGCTTTCTGACCCGGGTTACGGTTGTCCGGATATAGTCATCCCTGCGCCCGATCAGGCCGGAATGGCTTTGGTCAACATAGTTGCCTGCACCGGCGGTCATCTTTCCGCCGGAATTGTAAGCCATAACAGCTACGGTGATACCCGCGATAATAACTGCAGCCAGTAACTGGAGCCATACATTACTTAGAATGCTTGCGGCCTTACTGGCCGAAGAATTATAATCGGATGGCCAGGTCTCGTCATAATTGGGAGCACTCGGATTATTAGACTGGGGAGTGCCGGCAGTATAATCATGATCATAGTTTAACTCGGAATCATCATTCATATATGCTGCGGACCGTTCAATGTAGGTTGCAAAGGCGTTATAGTAATTGCCCTCTGACAGATCCGGTGTTATTTCATCGATGATGGAATCAATCCGTTTGGAATGGATATAGGTCTCGGCCTTACCATAGCCTTCCATGAATACGACACGGTTATACATATCAACAAGGAGATATACCCGGTCTCCGACGGGCTGTTGATCTTCAAAATCTTCAATGTAATTCTCGGCATAAGGTGCGCTGGAATCATTATGGGTCAGGATCATGATCTCAACCCCTGCGTCATCCCCATAGCTTTTGCACAATCCTTCAAGATCTGCAATTTCATCCGTGGATAAAAGTCCCGCTTCGTCATAAACATGTTGATAAATATCTATCGCTTCATCAACGGGAATATCCGCCGCGGAGGCGGCAGAGGTATCTGCGGACTCAGTGGTAGAAGTATCTCCCGATTCAGCAATGGAAGCGTCTGCTGCCTCCGCAGCTGATACATAAGAAAGCGGAAGGAGCAGGCTAACAAGTAAAACAAGCATGGTAAGCAAGGGGACTAATCTATGCACTTTTCTGGCTTTCATCAGAATCCACCTCCTAATATTAAGGTAAGAAGCCGCATGATAAGGAAGCTGCCTGCAGAGATAGCGGCGAACCAGGCGAATATCTTTTGCTTGCTTAAGGGGGGCTTTCCGACAATTTTACCTGTCTGGCCATTCATTGCGAAGATGTGCTCTGTTTTACGGTAATCATAGCAGACCATCCAAATGGGAAGCAGGGTATAATCAGCCCGACGTTTCCTTACATTAATTTCCCTGCGGTTAATATTAACGGTATTGTAGCCGTTAATAGTGGACCTGAGGTAGTTGTCAACATAGCCACTGACACGCTCCTTGATCCTTGGCAGTATCTGTTCATCCGTAAAATCGTATTTTTCAGCTATATACCCTGCCAGATAGGGCATGTTAAAGTCTTTCAGGTTAGTGTAATTAAAGGGCTCCAGCTTATCCATCATGGAATCCTCCATCTTTTTTGAAGCATCACAGGGAACCCGGTTATAATTTAAATCCACCTTCCGGTAGACATGGTACCATTTTGTTTCTGTATAGATCCAGTCCCCCATGGTATAGGTGCGTACCCTGGTACAGGTGGCTTCCGCCTCGCCACGTCCGTTTAAATCGTATAGCCAGAAGGGGACATACAGGCCGGTAATGTTTTTGATGCGGTCCGCGGTCATAAAGTCTCCCGGAGTCAGAAGACCCTTTTTGCACCATTTTTTAAAGGCTTCCTGGGCCTGCACCTTATTGATGGTAAATGGGATTACCTTAGCAGGAGCCAGGCTTCCCGAGAGGCGGTCACCCAGGACCACGCCTGCCCCGCAGAAGCTGCAGGTGGTCGCGGTGGTCTGGGCATCTGTAATCAGTACGGCACCACAGTTATTGCAATGGTACTCGGTAGCTTCGTTTTCTCCAAAGGTAGAGTGGGCGCTCGGCTCATCTTCATGGGAAGGATCATGGTAATCATGTTCAAAAGCAGAATCAGCAGCCTTACGGTCTTCCTCATCCATGTCAAAGGATACATCACCTGTTTCATGGGAAGAGTCTTTTCCTGCCATCCGCTCGATATTATCAGTTCTTCCGCAGCTCCCGCAGCGGAGAAGGCCGCTCTGGCTGTCAAAGGCCATATCAGCCCCGCAGTTAGGGCATTTATAATGTATTACAGTGGGCATAGAATCCTCCTTATACGAAATTCCCTTAGAAGCTTCGTATTATGTACATAAACCGGAGGAGCAAGCATGCCTTTTCCTCCGGTTTATGACAGGGTAGTTACATAATGAATTAACTTTTCAACTTATAGCATAACCCATAGGTGATAATCCTATCACATGGATTATTTTCCGGGAACGGATTCTTAGCCACGCCCTAAGCTGGCTTTCAGGGCGGCAAGCTCATCGTCTACGCCGGAATCCTGTGTGTATTTCTTGGTCAAATCCTCGATGGACTGTTCCTGTGAAGAGGAGTTCAGCTCAGCCATTGCATTTGCCTTATCCAGGGCTTTATCAGCCATCTCTTCATATCTTTTAAAGCTTGCGATGGAATCGTTGGCGCTGCCGACAGAGGAGCCCATTTTATTAATTCTCTCCTGGGTCTTGGCGACGGCAAGCTTGCCCTTGATCATGTCCTTACGGGATTCCAGTTCGTTGATGTCATTTACTAATTTATCATGCATCTGCCTCATGTGAGTTGCATTGGCATGTGCTAAGTCATAGGCTTCCTGGAGACCGGGCAGCTTCGCAGATAAAGAAGCCTTCTGCTCAAGGAATTTTCTCGCATCCGTTTCATTGTCAGCCTCCAAGGCTTTCACGGCGTAAGCCTGCATCTTAGCAATTTCCTCATTGCAGTCATCAAGAACCCTTTTTGCCCTCTGTTCTTCTGCCATGATTGCGGCAGTTTCTGATTTTACTTTACCTAAATCGGAGTTGAGGTTGCGAAGGCATTGGTCAATCATTTTCTCAGGATCCTCAGCCTTGTCTAAAAGTGCATTGATGTTACTGGACATAATGTCTTTGAATCTTGTTAAAATACCCATATTTCCTCCATTCTACCGGCTAAGCGGTAATTAATTTACTGTTCATTCCTGCAAATACGATACTAACGAACATCTGACCGTCAGATCACTCAATGTCGGATGTGAAATATTCTGTATCTCACACTGTTCCCATCAAAACTTTGTTCTAATATCATGTGTATGCAGATATTAGTGACTCATTACAATTACAAGTTTAAACGTTCTTACCGGTAAGGTCAAGTTAAAATCTGTTAAGAAACAGGTGATAGACCGTTAAGAAAGCCCTGCTGCCCGATTGAAACTTTGCATTGTAATTGAGGACTTCCTGCTTTATAATTGGGAGAGAAATATTTTATGGGAAAGTGAGAGTATTATGTGGATTGCAAGTGATTGGAAGGACTATGAAGTGCTTGATACCTCCGGCGGGGAGAAATTGGAACGCTGGGGACAATATATATTAGTGCGTCCGGATCCCCAGGTGATCTGGAACACGGAAAAAAACAATAAGGGCTGGAAAAAACCGAACGCACATTACCATCGGAGCTCTAAGGGCGGCGGTGAGTGGGAATTCTTTGACCTGCCCAAGCAGTGGAATGTCAGCTACAAGGGCTTAACCTTCCAGCTCCAGCCCTTCAGCTTTAAGCATACCGGATTATTCCCTGAGCAGGCAGTTAACTGGGACTGGTTTTCTGGGAAGATTCAGGGGGTTAAGGATAAGCAGGTAAAGGTGCTTAATTTATTTGCCTATACCGGAGGTGCAACCCTGGCGGCAGCGAAGGCCGGAGCCGCAGTAACCCACGTGGACGCATCCAAGGGAATGGTGACCTGGGCAAAGGAGAATGCGGCTGCTTCAGGGCTTGCAGAGGCGCCGGTCCGTTATATCGTAGATGACTGTGTGAAGTTCGTGGAACGGGAGATAAGGAGGGGTAATAAATATGATGCCATCATTATGGATCCGCCCTCCTATGGAAGAGGACCAAAGGGTGAGACCTGGAAGATCGAGGACAGCATCCACCCCTTTATCCGGCTGTGTACCCAATTGTTGACGGAGGAGCCATTGTTCTTTCTCTTGAATTCCTACACAACAGGGCTGCAGGCGGGAGTATTAACCTATATGTTATCTGAGGAAATCGCAGGGAAATTCGGCGGGAAGGTATCCTCTGATGAAATCGGACTTCCGGTGTCGGGAAATAGACTGGTTCTTCCCTGCGGTGCTTCAGGACGCTGGGAAAGATAAATTAAGCTGGTAGAAATTACAGGGTTTGATAAATCAAGCTGAATGAAATTATGGTATGGATTATCATACTAAATTTCATTCAGCTTTTTCTGGCTGTTCATAGCAGATGAATTCGGATGAATTGTCTTGCTGGTGTATGATAGCTATACTATATCAGAAACCGGTAAAGTTTGAAATACAACTTAAAAATAAAATGTAAAATATCATGTAACAGAATGAATAGCTGCTTCGTCTATATTAGTATGAAGGATAAGGGAGGTTGAGGATAAGGAATACTATAAAAAGTATAAATACAATTTTTGATATAACTTTATAAATAGGAGGTAATTGATTATGAATAATAAGTCTAATGGTAACAAAAAGCCAAATGAAGCAAACAAGAAAAAGTTAGTGAGGTGGCTGCAGCTGGCTATCCCTGTAGCCATATTGGCAGCAGTTTTAACATTTGCACTTGATAAAAAAGCGAATGCAGATATTGAATCAAAAGATACGGGAATTGAGCAGTCAGAAAATGTGGAGAGTAAAGAGACTGCAAATATGGGTGATACCGGCAATTCGGATGTGAATGTTAACGGGCAGATTGATGCACAGGATGAAGTACAAGCGGATACAAAGGATGGAGCACAAGGCAACTCACAGAGTGAAGTGCAGACGGATAAGCAAGATAAGGTAACTGTAACTCCAGCAGTGGAGCAGGAGAAAGAGCCACAGATAAAGGCGGATGTTGATCTGACCGTAGAGGAAAATGAACAGAAGAGTGTGGATGAGGGACATTCCCCATGGAAGCTTGATCCTGTCTTTGTTGCACAGGTATATGCCAGTCTGTTAGTGTCTCCGGAGGGCATAGTGGGCGATTATCCCATCGCTTATGAAGATATTAAGATTATAGAGAGCGATGATGCAAAAGCAATTGCTGAAATTGATAGCGAGAATACCGTTGCAAAATATATATACTTAGAAAGACTGGTACGTCAGGATGAAACAGGTATATGGACAGTAACAGGCTATGATCCCGCAGATTAGTAACAGTAGAGAAAAATGTTAAAACAAAACAAAGATCCATAAAACTGAAACAAGAGCTTTATGGATCTTTGTTTTTGGTCATGACAAGTAAATCTACATTATTTTATTAATTCTACTAAATTATAATTATCCTGCTTATAATAAGAAGTAATGCGGTTATATATTTTGCAGGGAATAATCAGGGGATTAATAATGTAATTTGTCTGCATGGAAGAAATGTACCTATAGAAGGAATGTATATATACTTATATAGATCGAAATGTATAGTAATAATAACCTCAGTTATACCTGGTAACTATGGATTTCCATGGAGTAAATGAAACAAATCTAAAAAAATAAAAGATGATAAAAAACGCGAAAAAAAATACTTGCAAATACTTTCAAGTTATTGTATAATATCTCGTGTTGTGACATTGATAGCGTTGAAGCGTGAGGTTGCTGCTAAACCTGGCAGGTTTTCCGTGGAGCGAAGGTCAAGTTATCAAAACTGGCGACAAGTCACTGTACCATATATGTTCTGCCAAGGGCAGATAAAACGTGTGAGAAAATATCATGCTTCATATTGTCGGCAAGCCTTATAAGGACTTGCTGGTAGAAGTCCGGTCCGCCGGATTATTCCTATGAAAAATGAAGATACACACGGATAAGTGTACAGTCACCACTTGTCGTACTGAAATTAAGTGCGAAAAGGAGGCGGCTTTTTTTATGGCAAGTCAAGTAATGAGAATCACATTAAAGGCGTATGATCATCATTTAGTCGATCAATCTTCTGCGAAGATCATCGATACTGTGAAGAAGACAGGATCTAAGGTGAGCGGACCAGTTCCGTTGCCTACGAAGAAGGAAGTTGTGACAATTCTGAGAGCGGTTCACAAGTACAAGGATTCCAGAGAGCAGTTCGAGCAGAGAACACACAAGAGATTAATCGATATCATCACACCTACTCAGAAGACTGTAGATGCATTGTCCAGACTGGAAATGCCTGCAGGCGTGTACATCGACATCAAGATGAAAGCGAAGTAATTCAAAGTAATTATTAAGGAATGAAATCATTCATCAGATGGATGGACATTGTCGACATAGGAAAGACCCAGACAAGTAACAAAAATAAGCAACAAACAGAATTAAGTAACAAATCAGTAACAAATCTAAGAAAAGAAAAATCCTTAGGGTTCATATATGAGTGTATATAACCATCTAGGATGATCGCAACGAAAATGCGGTATCAGGATATCGCATGGCGATCCGCTGTAGATTAAATAGGAGGTAAGACAATGAAAAAAGCGATTTTAGCTACAAAAATCGGAATGACCCAGGTTTTCGGTGAAAATGGAGTTCTTGTTCCGGTAACTGTATTGCAGGCTGGTCCGGTTTTCGTTACACAGGTTAAAACTGTTGACAATGATGGCTATGCAGCAGTACAGGTCGGTTTTGGTGATATCAGGGAAGCCCTGGTTAATAAGCCGAGAAAAGGACACTTTGCAAAAGCAGGTGTTGCTAATAAAAGACATCTTAGAGAATTCAAGTTTGAGAATGCTGCTGACTACAAGGTTGGTCAGGAAATCAAGGCTGACATCTTCGCAGAGGGTGACAGAATTGATGCAGTAGGTAAAACTAAGGGAAAAGGTTTCCAAGGTGCAATCAAGAGACACAATTTATCAAGAGGACCTATGAAGCATGGTTCCAAATACCACAGACATGCAGGCTCCAATGGTGCTGCAACAACACCTGGCAGGGTATTCAAGGGTAAGCACATGCCTGGCCATATGGGAGCGGTAAGAGCCACAGTCCAGAATCTTGAGGTTGTAAGAGTAGATACCGAGAAAAACCTTATTCTTGTGAAGGGTGCCGTACCCGGACCAAAGAAATCCTTAGTAATGCTGAAAGAAACAGTAAAGAAAGCAAACTAGAGCTTTAAGAAAGGAGGAAGCATAAATGGCAAACGTAAAAGTTTACAATATCGAAGGTAAAGAAGTTGGCACATTAGAGCTTAACGATGCAATCTTCGGAGTAGAGATAAATGAACATCTGGTTCACCAGGCAGTTGTGCTGCAGCTGGCAAACAAACGTCAGGGAACACAGAGCGCAAAGACCCGTGCCGAAGTACGCGGCGGTGGAAGAAAGCCTTGGAGGCAAAAAGGAACCGGTCATGCTAGACAGGGTTCAACCAGAGCCCCTCAGTGGAAGGGCGGCGGCGTTGTATTCGCTCCAAAGCCAAGAGATTATTCCTTCAAGATGAATAAAAAGGAAAAAGCCCTTGCAATCAAATCAGCTTTAACATCCAGAGTAAATGAAAGTAAATTTTATGTTCTTGATGATTTAAGCTTTGATGAAATTAAGACAAAGAAGATGAAAGCAGTTCTTGATAACCTGAAGGTACAGAAGGCATTGGTTATTCTTGGCGAGAAGAATGAAAAGGTACAGCTTTCCGCAAGAAACCTTCCTAAGGTAAGGACCGTTATATCAAACTCCATTAACGTATACGACATCTTAAAGTATGATACTCTCGTATTAACTAAGGATGCTGTAACAAAGATTGAGGAGGTGTACGCATAATGGCAGATTTAAAATATTATGATGTCATCATTAAACCAATCGTAACTGAAAAGAGCATGAGCACCATGGGTGAGAAGAAATATACTTTTTCGGTTCATCCGGAAGCTACAAAGAGTCAGATTAAAGAAGCTGTTGAGAAGATGTTTGTCGGAGCTAAGGTTGAGAGGGTTAATACAATTAACCAGGGAGGAAAGACACGCAGACGCGGTACTACCTCCGGTAAGACCTCTAAGGTAAAGAAAGCAATCGTTCAGCTGTCAGCTGACAGTGCTGAGATCGAGATTTTCTCAGGACTATAAGAATAGAGGGATAAGGTGTTAAGAAAACAATATTTAACATCGTTTTGAAAGGAGTGCAAATCATGGGAATTAAAACCTATAACCCATATACACCTTCCAGAAGACACATGACTGGTTCTGATTTCGCAGAAATCACAAAATCAAAGCCTGAGAAATCACTGGTTGTTTCTTTAAATAAGAAAGCAGGACGTAACAACCAGGGTAAAATCACGGTAAGACACCAGGGCGGTGGCTCTAGAAGAAAATATAGAATCATTGATTTCAAGAGAAGAAAAGACGGTATTCCGGGAACTGTTGCCAGCATCGAGTACGATCCTAACAGAACAGCGAATATCGCATTGATCAACTATGCTGACGGCGAGAAAGCCTACATCATTGCTCCTAACGGCCTTACTGTTGGAAGCAAGATCATGAATGGCGAAAAAGCTGAAATTAAAGTTGGTAACTGCTTACCTCTTCAGAATATTCCGGTAGGTACCCAGATCCACAACATCGAGCTGTATCCTGGAAAGGGTGCACAGCTGGTTCGTGCGGCTGGTAACTCCGCACAGCTTATGGCTAAGGAAGGCAAATACGCAACACTTCGTCTTCCGAGTGGTGAAATGAGACTTGTTCCAATCATCTGCAGGGCAACCATCGGTCAGGTTGGCAACATCGATCATGAGCTTATAACCATCGGTAAAGCAGGACGTAAGCGCCACATGGGTATCAGACCTACAGTACGTGGTTCTGTAATGAACCCGAATGACCATCCTCACGGTGGTGGTGAAGGTAGGACAGGTATCGGCCGTCCAGGCCCTGTTACTCCTTGGGGTAAACCTGCTCTCGGTCTTAAGACTAGAAAGCATAACAAGAAATCTAATAAGCTTATCATCAGAAGAAGAGATGGTAAGGCGATGAAATAGGAGGTTAGAATACATGGCTCGTTCACTTAAAAAGGGACCATTTGCTGATGATCATTTATTGAAAAAAATAGATGCGTTGAATGCAAGCGGAGAGAAGACTGTTATTAAGACATGGTCACGCCGCTCAACAATTTTCCCCCAGATGGTTGGTCATACAATCGCGGTTCATGATGGAAGAAGACATGTGCCTGTATATGTGACAGAGGATATGGTTGGACACAAGCTTGGTGAGTTTGTTGCTACCAGAACCTATAGGGGACACGGAAAAGACGAAAAGAAAACAAGAAGATAATGCAGTAGCATTGAATGGAAGGAGGTTCATCCATGGCGAAAGGACATAGATCCCAAATAAAGAGAGAAAGAAATGAGCAGAAGGATAACAGAGCATCAGCTAAATTAAGCTTTGCAAGAATTTCTGTACAGAAGGCTTGTTTCGTTTTAGACGCCATTCGTGGTAAGGATGTACAGACAGCCCTTGGTATCCTGGCATACAGCCCAAGATACGCATCCGCTGTAATTGATAAATTATTGAAGTCAGCAATTGCGAATGCTGAAGTTAAAAATATGGATACTTCTAAGCTTTACATTGATGAATGTTTTGCGAACCAAGGACCAATTATGAAAAGAATCAGACCTAGGGCCAGAGGCACAGCTTACCGTATCGAAAAGAGAATGTGTCATATTACAGTGGTTCTGAATGAAAGATAAGGAGGGCAACACATGGGACAAAAGGTTAATCCTCATGGCATAAGAGTCGGAATTATTAAAGACTGGGACTCTAAATGGTACGCGGAAAGCGATTTTGCTGACAATCTCGTTGAAGATTACAATATCAGAAAATTCCTTAAGAAAAGGTTATACAGTTCAGGAATTTCCAAGATTGAGATTGAAAGAGCATCTGACCGCCTGAAAATAATAATCTTCACCGCAAAGCCTGGCGTAGTAATTGGCAGAGCTGGTGCAGAGATCGAAAATTTAAAGAAGGAAGTCCAGAAGTTTACTGACAAGAAGTTAAACCTGGAAATCAAGGAAATCAAGAAACCGGATCTTAATGCTCAGTTAGTAGCAGAGAACATTGCTTCCCAGCTTGAGAACCGTATTTCCTTTAGAAGAGCTATGAAATCTGTAATGTCCAGAACGATGAAATCTGGTGCTAAGGGTATCAAGACTGCTGTTGCAGGACGTCTTGGCGGCGCAGATATGGCTCGTGTTGAATTCTATAGTGAAGGAACTATCCCGTTGCAGACCTTACGTGCTGACATCGATTATGGATTTGCAGAAGCAACTACCACATATGGTAAGACAGGTGTTAAGGTTTGGATTTATCTTGGCGAAGTGCTTCCTGTTAAAGGAGCAAAAGTAGAAGGGAGCGATAACTAATGTTAATGCCGAAAAGAGTTAAACGCCGTAAGCAATTCCGCGGCAGTATGGCAGGTAAGCCATGCAGAGGTACAACCATTAACCAGGGCGAATTCGGCCTTGTTGCGGTGGAACCATGCTGGATCAAATCTAACCAGATTGAAGCAGCCCGTGTCGCTATGACCCGTTTTACGAAGCGTGGCGGTAAAGTATATATTAAGATATTCCCTGATAAGCCTGTTACAACAAAGCCGGCTGAAACTCGAATGGGTTCCGGTAAAGGTTCCTTAGAGTACTGGGTAGCTGTAGTTAAGCCAGGCCGTGTTATGTTCGAAATCGCAGGTGTTCCTGAAGAGACAGCAAGAGAAGCATTACGTCTTGCTATGCACAAATTGCCGGTTAAATGCAAGATTGTATCCCGTGCGGACTTAGAAGGCGGTGAAAACAGTGAAAATTAATAAGTATGTAGAAGAGTTAAAATCAAAATCAGCTGCAGAACTGAACCAGGAATTAGTAGCTGCGAAGAAGGAGCTTTTCAATTTAAGGTTCCAGAATGCAACTAACCAGCTGGATAATACAAGCAGAATTAAAGAAGTTAGAAAAAACATTGCAAGAATTCAGACAGTAATCTCTGAACTTTCTAAGGCTTCTAAATAATTTAAGGTCGGGGTTTTACTGCTTAGTAGCCTTTGATCGTGGAAAGGAGTATCGTTGTGGAAAGAAATTTAAGAAAAGTTCGTATCGGTAAAGTAGTTAGCGATAAGATGGATAAAACAGTTGTTGTAGCTGTAGTTGATAACGTTAAGCATCCTCTCTATGGCAAGATCGTAAAGAGAACTTACAAGCTTAAGGCTCATGATGAGAACAATGAATGCAACATCGGAGATAGAGTAAAGGTAATGGAAACAAGACCGCTGTCCAAGGATAAGAGATGGAGACTTGTGGAGATTATCGAGAAAGCGAAGTAATCTCGGACAAAGAATTTTGCAACAAAACACCCATGTTTTGCTCTGGGAATTCTATGGGGAGCTGTGCACCAGCTGCATATCACCCAATTTGAGCAGGGGAATCAGCCGATTGGTCCATCCTGCAGATTACACTGAAAGGAGTATTACCATGATACAAACAGAAACCAGACTTAGGGTTGCTGACAATACGGGTGCGAAAGAATTACTTTGCATCAGAGTACTTGGCGGATCAACCAGAAGATATGCTAATATAGGCGATATCATCGTTGCTTCGGTTAAAGATGCAACACCAGGCGGTGTTGTAAAGAAGGGCGACGTTGTTAAGGCTGTTGTTGTCCGTACTGTTAAGGGCGCACGCCGTAAAGACGGTTCCTATATTAGATTTGATGAGAATGCTGCCGTAATTATTAAGGACGATAAGAACCCGAAGGGGACACGTATCTTTGGACCGGTAGCGAGAGAACTGAGAGAGAAGCAGTTTATGAAGATTGTTTCTTTAGCACCAGAAGTATTATAGGGAGGTGTCGACAAATGGCTATGACAAAGATTAAGAAGAATGATAACGTTAAGGTTATCACTGGTAAGGATAAAGGCAAGGAAGGCAAGGTTATCGAGGTTGCAGACAATAAAGTAATCGTTGAAGGCGTTAACACTGTTTCCAAGCACAGTAAAGCAAGCCAGAAGAATCCTAAGGGCGGAATCATCCATCAGGATTCACCAATCGATGCATCAAACGTAATGCTGCTTCATAAGGGCAAGCCTACTAGAGTTGGTTTTAAGACCATCGAGACTAAGAAGGGTCCTAAGAAGGTACGTTTTGCAAAAACAACTGGCGATGTCATTGATTAATTGAGAGAGGAGGAAGTTTTCGTTGGCTAGATTAAAAGATTTTTATAAAAATGATGTAGTAGCCGGCATGACAAAGAAGTTCGGTTATAAGAACCTTATGGAAGTGCCGAAATTAGATAAAATCGTAATCAACATGGGTGTTGGTGAAGCTAAGGATAACGCTAAGGTATTAGAAACAGCTGTTAAGGATCTCGAAATAATCGCTGGTCAGAAGGTTGTTACTACAAAGGCTAAGAAGTCCGTCGCTAATTTCAAGCTCAGAGAAGGAATGGCAATCGGCTGCAAGGTAACCCTTAGGGGCGAAAAGATGTATGAATTCGCTGACCGTTTAATCAATCTGGCATTACCCCGTGTACGTGACTTTAGAGGTGTTAACCCAAATGCATTTGACGGTAGAGGAAATTATGCTCTCGGCATTAAAGAGCAGCTGATCTTCCCTGAAATCGAATACGATAAGGTAGATAAGGTAAGAGGTATGGATATCATCTTCGTTACCACTGCTAAGACCGATGAAGAGGCACGTGAACTGTTAACACAATTCGGTATGCCGTTTAGAAAGTAGAGGAGGTATTTCCATGGCTAAAACGTCAATGAAAGTAAAGCAACAACGTACGCAGAAATTCTCTACTAGAGAATATAACCGTTGCAGAATTTGCGGCCGTCCACATGCATATTTAAGAAAATATGGGATCTGCAGAATTTGTTTTCGTGATTTAGCGTACAAAGGACAGATACCAGGCGTGAAGAAAGCTAGCTGGTAAGAGTTAAAGAAAGGAGGCAACTGAAAATGACAATGAGCGATCCTATTGCAGATATGCTTACAAGAATCCGTAATGCAAACACTGCGAAACATGATACAGTAGATATACCTGCTTCTAAGATGAAAATTGCTATTGCCGATATCCTCTTGAAGGAAGGTTACATCAAGAAGTATGAAATCGAGGAAGTAGAGAGCTTCAAAACTATCCATATCACTTTAAAGTATGGTAAAGATAAAAATGTTAAGATCATTACAGGTCTTAAGAGAATTTCCAAGCCAGGTCTTCGTGTTTATGCAAACAGAGACAATCTGCCTAAGGTTCTTGGAGGTTTAGGCGTTGCAGTTATTTCAACAAACAAGGGTGTTATCACCGATAGAGAAGCCAGGGAATTAAATGTGGGCGGCGAGGTTCTCGCATTTATCTGGTAAATCATTAACCCCCATATTAAAAATTATTAGGAGGTGCGGGCATGTCACGTATAGGAAGAATGCCTATCGCTATTCCTGCAGGAGTTACTGTAGATATAGCAGAAAATAATAAAGTTACCGTAAAAGGTCCTAAGGGAACCTTAGAAAGAGTTTTACCGTCTGAGATGCAAATCAAAGTGGAAGGTAGCGAAGTAGTAGTTGCAAGACCAAATGATTTAAAGAAAATGAAATCTTTACACGGCTTAACAAGAACCTTAATTTCCAACATGGTCATTGGCGTAACCGAAGGTTACTCCAAGACACTTGAAATCAACGGTGTTGGTTACAGGGCTGCAAAGGCTGGTAAGGATTTAACTTTAACATTAGGTTACTCCCATCCTGTTATTATGACTGATCCGGAAGGCATTGAGTCCGTAATGGAAGGTCAGAACAAGATTATTGTAAAAGGTATCGATAAAGAAAAGGTTGGCCAATATGCCGCTGAAATCAGAGCTAAGAGAGAGCCGGAGCCTTATAAGGGCAAGGGTATTAAGTATTCTGACGAGGTTATCAGACGCAAGGTTGGTAAGACCGGTAAGAAATAAGGGAGGAGTGAAATAAATGGTTAGTAAACAATCAAGAACCAAAGTTCGTGTTAAAAAGCATATGAAATTACGTAATCGTTTCACAGGTACTCCTGAGAGACCGCGTTTAGCTGTATTTAGAAGTAACAACCATATGTATGCACAGATTATTGATGATACAGTTGGCATGACTTTAGTTGCAGCATCCACACTTGAAAAAGATGTTAAGGCTGAGCTTCAGAAGACCAATGACGTAGCAGCAGCAGCTTACTTAGGAACTGTTATCGCAAAGAAAGCATTGGATAAAGGTATTAAGACTGTTGTCTTTGATAGAGGTGGCTTCATATATCAAGGAAAGATCAAATCATTGGCAGATGCAGCACGTGAGGCTGGTCTGGAATTCTAAGCAAGGAGGAAAACACATGAAACGTACAATCGTTGATACAAGTCAACTGGAATTAGAAGATAAAGTAGTATCAATCAAGCGTGTAACTAAGGTTGTAAAAGGTGGTCGTAACTTCAGATTTACAGCATTAGTCGTTGTTGGTGACAAGAACGGACACGTTGGTGCGGGTCTCGGAAAGGCTTCTGAAATTCCGGAAGCAATCCGTAAAGGCAAGGAAGATGCGATTAAGAAATTAATCAGCCTTCCGATTGATGAGAATGGCAGTGTACCACATGACTTTATCGGTAAATTCGGCAGCGCGAACGTATTATTAAAGCGTGCTCCTGAAGGTACTGGTGTCATCGCTGGTGGCCCCGTACGTAACGTTCTTGAGCTTGCTGGTTTCAAGAACATCCGTACCAAGTCCCTTGGTTCTAACAATAAGCAGAACGTAGTTCTTGCTACAATTGAAGGATTAAGCCAGTTAAAGACCCCTGAAGAAGTAGCTAAGCTTCGTGGTATTCCGGTAGAACAGTTATTAAAATAATGGAGGTGTCAGAAATGGCGGGTAAATTAAAAGTAACATTAGTCAAATCCACAATTGGCGCTATTCCAAAGCACAGAGCAACTGTTGAGGCATTAGGTTTAAAAAGACCTAATAACGTAAAGGAATTTCCGGACAATGCTGCTGTAAGAGGAATGCTCCAACAGGTAAGACACTTAGTTAAGGTAGAAGAGATATAATTGCATAAAGAAGGAGGTGCACGACATGAATTTATCAGATTTAAGCCCGGCTTGTGGTTCTAAGCAGAGTGATAATTTCAGAAGAGGCCGCGGTCATGGTTCAGGTAACGGCAAGACTGCTGGTAAAGGCCATAAAGGGCAAAAGGCTCGTTCCGGAGCTCCCAGAATTGGCTTTGAAGGTGGCCAGATGCCTTTATACCGAAGAATTCCGAAGCGTGGTTTCCACAATAGAAACACAAAAGAAATCGTTGCAATTAATGTAGATGTATTAAATAGATTTGATGAAGGTACTACAGTTACAGTTGATTCATTAAAGGAAGCAGGAATTATCAAAAATCCTAGAGATGGCGTTAAAATTCTTGGTAACGGCGAATTAACAAAGAAACTTGATGTTAAGGTCAATGCTTTTAGCGCAGGTGCTGTAGAGAAAATACAAGCTCTTGGTGGAAATGCTGAGGTGGTATAATGTTTAAAACACTGCGAAATGCTTTTAAAGTTAAGGATATTAGAAATAGATTAATTTATACTCTTATTGCTCTTGTAGTTGTAAGAATTGGTACTCTGCTGCCTGCTCCGGCAATCAGCAGAGATTACACCAATCAGATATTTAACTCAGATGCGTTGGGTTTTTTTAACAGTATTACTGGTGGTTCCTTTACGAAAATGTCAATTTTCGCGTTAAGTATTACTCCTTATATTTCAGCTTCCATTATCATCCAGCTTCTTACGATTGCAATTCCTAAATTAGAGGAAATGCAAAAGGAAGGGGAAGACGGAAGAAAGAAATTAAACGAGCTTACCAGATATTTAACCGTTGGGTTAGCTGTCGTTGAATCTGCGGCTTATGCAATCGGATTTGGTGGTTCAGGTGCTTTAGAAGGTGGATTAACATTTACGAACTTGATTGTAATCATTGCGTCCTTTACTGCAGGTTCTGCATTCCTGATGTGGGTTGGTGAAAAAATCACACAGAACGGTGTGGGTAATGGTATTTCCGTAATCTTAGCGGTTAATATTATCTCCAGAATGCCAAGTGATTTTATTAATCTATTCCAAAGTTACATTCAAGGACAACCAGTGGTACAGGCAATTCTTGCAGCCCTGATTATCATTTTAGTTACGGTGGCTACCATTATCTTTGTTATCCTGCTGCAGAATGCAGAGAGAAAGATTCCGGTAACCTATGCTAAAAAGGTACAGGGAAGAAAAATGATTGGTGGGCAAACCTCCCATATCCCCTTAAAAGTAAATACTGCAGGTGTTATTCCTGTTATTTTCGCGAACTCTTTAATGTCATTCCCAATTGTTATTGCATCCTTTTTCAATGTATCACCTGCAAGGACAACCTTTCTTCCAAAGGTATTAAAGGTGCTGGATCAGAACAGCTGGTTTGTAACTAAGAGCTTCGGAGATTTCAAATATACCATCGGTGTATTGATTTACATTGCACTGACAATCTTCTTTGCTTATTTCTATACTTCAATCACCTTTAATCCGATTGAAGTATCAAATAATATAAAGAAACAGGGTGGATTCATACCTGGTATCCGTCCTGGAAAGCCTACAACAGATTACCTGACAAAGGTTCTGAACAATGTAATTTTCATTGGAGCTATCGGGCTTACCATAGTTTGTGTTGTCCCTACCATTTTTTCCGGTATATTTAATGCAAACTTCAGCTTTGGCGGTACATCCATGATCATTATCGTAGGTGTTGTAATTGAAACAATCAAACAGATTGAGTCCCAGTTGCTGGTTCGCCACTACAAAGGATTCTTAAACGACTAATATCATTCCGTTGTAAGGTTCAGAGGTGGGGAAATGTCCACTTTTGTTTTCCTTGCAACGGGATATTGTGGTTAAACGGAGGTAGTGTGAAGTGTGAAAAGAAGTTCTAAGTCAGCACAGTACGCTGACCAAGAACCTCTATGTTTCACACCAGAGGAACGCAAGTGCAGCGTTCTTTCCACGATTGCTTGTGCTACAAATTCGCAAGTTTGTGGCAGAATGGAGTGTATATATGAAGATTATTATGTTGGGGGCACCCGGTGCGGGAAAAGGAACGCAGGCGAAAAAGCTTGCTTCAAAATATGGTATTCCGCATATTTCTACGGGAGATATTTTTCGTGCAAATATAAAGAATGGCACCGAGCTTGGCAAAAAAGCAAAGGTTTATATGGATCAGGGACTGTTAGTTCCGGATGAGCTGGTGGTTGATCTGATTATGGACCGCTTCCAGGAGCCGGACTGCCAGAAGGGCTATGTTCTGGATGGATTTCCAAGGACAATACCTCAGGCTAAGGCTTTGGATGAGGCTCTTGCTAAAAATAATGATGCAATGGAATATGCAATTGATGTTGACGTACCGGATGAGAATATCATTAACCGTATGTCAGGAAGAAGAGCCTGCGTAAACTGTGGCGGTACTTATCATCTTGTTACAATTCCTCCTAAAACAGAAGGCATTTGTGATGTCTGCGGCGGGGAGCTTATTTTGCGGGAGGATGACAAGCCGGAGACAGTTAAGAACCGTTTAAAGGTGTATCATGACCAGACTCAGCCTCTTATTGATTATTATAAGGGCAAGGGGATATTAAAGACTGTGGATGGAACCAAGGATCCGGAAGCGGTTTTAAATGATGTTATCAGCATCATTGAGGCATAATCCAAACCCTAAAGCTGTACCGCAAGGGAGCTTGGGTGATGACAGGTTATAAGATTGGAAAGGAAGCGGGCACATGTCTATAAGCATAAAATCAGAGAAGGAAATTGAACTAATGCGTGAATCCGGAAGGATACTTGCAAAAATACATGAGGAACTACAAGAAATGATTCGACCAGGAATTTCAACTCTTGATATAGATAAGAAATGTGCTGAAATCATAAAAAGCTATAACTGTATTCCCTCCTTTCTTAATTACAATGGTTACCCGGCATCCGTATGTGTGTCCGTGAATGATGAAGTGGTTCATGGAATACCAAATAAGAAGCGTATTTTACGTGATGGCGATATCGTAAGCCTGGATTGCGGAGTGATTTATCAGGGTTTTCATTCGGATGCAGCCCGGACAATACCGGTAGGTATGATATCTAAGGAAGCCCAGCAGCTGATTGATATTACAAAACAGAGCTTTTATGAAGGGATCAAGTTTGCAAAGGAAGGCCATCATTTACATGAGATTTCCGAAGCGATCCAAAACTACGTGGAATCCTATGGCTACTCGGTGGTCAGGGACCTGGTAGGACATGGAATCGGAAGGCAGCTCCATGAAGAGCCCCAGATCCCTAATTTCAAGCAGAAGCGCAGGGGTCCTAAGCTGGAGGCAGGAATGACACTGGCCATTGAACCGATGATCAATGCCGGAAGGTATGATGTATATTGGGAAGCTGATGATTGGACGGTCGTAACCGCAGACGGTTCACTTTCAGCCCATTATGAAAATACTGTACTTATCACAAAGGGAGAACCTGAGCTATTAACGATATAAGCGGTAGGAAATATAATTATAATTTCATAAAAATTGGATATCCTTCTATATATAGGTAATTTAGGTGATTATGGAGGGGTTACCCATTCATATATAACTTCTTCCGGGAAAGGCAAATGAGGTTAGAAGAAATAAGGCCAATGAGTAAAAGGAGAGACCGAGTCCATGCGGACACGTTCATGGCGATTTGTACAGTAAAGGGCATGGACATTTATATGGATGAGTTTAGGACCGGAGGCTATGCTGTAGCAACGGCGGGTCATGATTCCGGTAAATGCTATGTAATAATATTATCTGATGAAGAATATGTATATTTAGTGGATGGAAGGATTAGAACTATTGACCGTCCGAAAAAGAAGAAAAAGAAGCATGTAAAAATGCTGGCCGGGTTTGACCCGGTACTAGCTGACAAGGTGCTTGCCAGGTCGGTTATTAACGAAGAGATTAAAAGAGCGATTAAATCTATTACGACACAATAGGCCATTAAGGTATAACAAAGCTGTTAAAATGCAATTAAAGCTGTTATAACACAATAGGCCGTAAAGCACAATGCAGCCGTTAAAATGCAATTAAATCTATGAACAAGGAGGTCCCATAATGTCAAAGACCGATGTCGTTGAAATCGAAGGAACGGTAATCGAGAAATTACCGAACGCAAGGTTCCAGGTGGAACTTGAAAATGGTCACAGAGTATTGGCAC
>JARKQP010000921.1 GCA_029974875.1 Mobilitalea sp. | reverse complement strand
AGGCTATGGCAGCTCTTCTCAATGCATTCCACCACCTTTGGATTACATGTCAGCGGTTCATCATTATTTTCTTCCGTTACGGTTACTTTTACCCCTCTTTTTTCGGTAATATCATTTATCCCATCCATCATGGCATTAATTAAAGCTTGTTTTGTTTCCATATTACAGTCCCGGATGTCGATGGAAAATTCCACCCTTCCCGGTATGACATTTACCGCATTTGGTATAACCTTCATTCTCCCAATGGTTGCCGTATTATATTCACTATTGCATTTCTTTGCCAGCTGTTCCAGCCTCATTGCAATCTCACAGCCTGCTGCAAGAGCATCTTTTCGTTCTGTCATATCCGTGCCCCCCGCATGGGACTGCACTCCTTCGATTACTACCTGATAAATGGAGGAGGCGCAGATCTTTTCCACAATACCTATGGCTGCTCCTCTTTTCTCCAACCGGTTATTCTGCTCAATATGTAATTCCACTGTGGCATATACGTCTTTTTTATTCTTTTTAACATCCTTAAACGTATTAAGGTCATAACCCAACTCTTTCAGCTTATCATATAGGGACTTTTTATCCTGGTCGAATAAACTCCTGGTTGCCTCCAGGGTCAGGTCTCCGGACATTGCCCGGCTTCCCAGGCAGCTCAGCCCATATCTTGTGGGCTCTTCTGAGGTATAAACTACTACCGTCAGATTCCGCTTATGCTGCTCCCCGCCCTCTTTAATCAGCCTCAGGGCTTCCATGCCACATATGACCCCGGCCATTCCATCAAATTTTCCCGCATTGGGTACCGTATCAATATGGGAGCCGGTCCAAACAGGAGGCAGGGAAGGGTCACTGCCCTCCAAGGTTGCAAATATATTCCCGACCGCATCCTCCGATACTTCCAATCCAAGCCTTCGCATCTCTTCCTTTACATATTCCCTATTCGCCAGTTCCGGCTTCGTAAAAAGGATTCTGGTGGTTCCGAACTCCGGTGTTGCATTGAAGCGGTTCATCCCATTGATCCATGACTGGATTCTGTTTTCATCTGCACGTTGTAACATGGCTGTAGCCTACTTTCTTTCATATGCCAAAAGGCATA
>JARKQP010000213.1 GCA_029974875.1 Mobilitalea sp. | reverse complement strand
ATATGGAGAAAGATAAATTTGGGGCCTAAATTTGAACGGTCCCGGATTTACCGGATTTGTCTTATTTATGTAACTTCTGATATTTCCGGTCATATAATAATATTGAAACAGAGTACTCCTGGAAGCTCTTTGTATATAGATTCTACGGGATGCTTTTGAGATTTCCAGGCGTTTAATGGGAGGGCCAATATGAGCGAATTGCTAAAAATAGATCACCTAAGCTATACTTGCCATAATAATGGAAAGGAAACACCGGTATTACTCGATGTTTCTTTTCATGTAATGGAGGGCGAGATTATATCCGTTGTTGGCAAAAGCGGCAGTGGAAAATCAACTCTCCTATCACTAATTGCAGGTATATACACCCCGGATAGCGGTTCCATCCATATATGCGGCAAGGAGCTTAAAGCCTCCGGGAAAAGCATCGGTTATATGATGCAAAAGGACAATGTCTGCGACTCCTACAAAAATGTATATGGAGGCAGCGAATGTCCCCAGGAGCAGCTGGAAGCCCCGGGAAACGGCTACGTCCAGATCAACGGGTATGCCAAGACCTATGGCATGATAACCTTTATCGGCACCTATCCGAACAAGGAAGCTACCTGCGCAAGGCAGAGGATTACCTTCCTCCGCTCCCTGCTGACCGAGCCTGATCTCCTCCTTCTGGACGAACCCTTTGCTAACCTGGATGAGAAAACCCGGGCAGAGGTTTCGGCGGATATGCTCCAATTACTCCGCAAGGAGAAGAAAACGGTACTTCTCGCAACCAGCAATATGGGGGAAGCAAAGCAGCTGTCTGACCGCATCATCTCCCTGGATTCCTTCAAGGCCTGACACATTCCCATGTAAAATAAATCCAAATAAAACAAACCAAATGCCCGGCCTGCTTGTCTTAATTATAAAATTTCTATATCCGGAAAATAAAGAATCTATATTCTTTTATTGCTAAATGCTGTGTTTTTTAGTAAAATAGCATTACAAACAATATCTGGGAGGATACAAGGGATGAAAGATTTCGTTATCACTGCTGATTCAAATTCCGACTTATTGGAAAGCTATATCAAAGAAAAGCATATCGGCATCATACCACATTACTACGACCTTGAAGGAACTACTTACGGCGATGAAATCAACCTCACCCCAAAGGATTTCTATGATAAAATGCGTTCCGGCCAGATGCCGACAACCATGGCAAGCAATCCTGAAGTGATCCGGAAGACCTTTGGAGCCTATGTCAGCCAGGGTCTGGAGGTACTGCATATCAGTTTTTCTTCCGCACTTAGCGGTGGCTGCAGCAATGTGGTTACAGGTGCCCAGGAGATTTGTGAAGAGAATCCAGGCGCCCGGATTGTCGTAATCGATACCTTGAATGCATCCATGGGGGAAGGGTTATTTATCATAAAGGCTGTTCAGATGAAGGAAGAAGGAAAAACCTTTGATGAAATCGTAGCCTGGCTGGAGGAACACAAGCAGGATTTCTGTGTCTTTTTCACGGTAAATGATCTCAACCACCTGCACCGCGGCGGCAGGATCTCCAAGACGACTGCCATCCTGGGCACTATGATCAACATCAAGCCCATTCTCACGATAAACGACGAGGGTCAGCTGGTGGCACATTCCTCTGCGAGGGGACGCAAGAAATCCATACATACCATCTTTAACAACATGCTCGACACCCTTGGAAAATATGCAGACACGGATGATCCCATTTGTGTTGTGCATGGCGATTCTCCCGAGGATGCACAGTACATTGAAGGTCTGATTAAAGAAAAGCTGCCAAATAAACAGGTTATTATTAATTATGTGAGTCCAAGCATTGGCGCCCATTCCGGTCCCGGTGCATTGGGGATTTGCTACTTAGGAGAGAGGAAGTAGGATTTTCCTTTTTATTAATTTAAATTTAGGTTCTGATTTAAGATGGGCGACAGCAAATATTTATGCATGAGTGATTGCTGTCGCCCTTGTTTACATAATGCAATAAAAAAATACATCTTACTCATAAAAAAGCCTTGAAATTTAATAACATTTATAATAGAATAGTTGAGTAGCCCTCTTCCGGGGAAGATGGCTGGTATAAAATATGCTGGAATAGCTCAGTTGGTAGAGCACTTCACTCGTAATGAAGGGGTCGAGGGTTCAAGTCCCTTTTCTAGCTTTTAAAAGAGCTAAGTAAATCAAGGACGATGATAATTTCAAGAAGAATTAAAGCACTCTCAAAATGAGTGCTTTTTTAATGCCCAGAAAACAGTTTTCTTGCTGAAAAGAAAAAGCCAGCACTTTGCTTATATGGCAAAATACTGACTTAAAATCATATTGGGTTGCTACTATGCATTATTTGCATAATTTCCATCAGAACCTCTTGTTTTAACCGTATGAAGAATCAATTCAACACACCGGTCAATTCCCATGCTGCTGTCGATAGATAAGTGGTAATGATGCACATCGCCCCATTTCGATCCGGTATAATGGTTATAGTAGCTTTCCCTCGCTTCATCGTTTTATATAAGCCGGTTCGGCAACAGCTTGTGTTTCTTCGGTTTCAGTTTTCGTACCTTTTCTTGTTTTTCTTACCAACAACTGCGAAATGATAAAATGGCATGCTTCTCCAGCTGCAAAGGCAAGGTAAAGCCCCTTAGTATTAAATACAAATATGGAGAGCAGTAAAAAAGCCTGTACAAAACCTATACAGCGCAGGAAGGAAACCAATGTCGCATAAGCATTCCGTTCCGTGGTTTGAAAATAGAGAATATTCATCAGCGTAATTCCTATAAAGATATACGCTAACGGGTACTGGCGGAGCATATTGGCCGTTAATATTGTCAAGCTGGCATTTCCTGAATGGAACAACGGAACAATCTGGCTGCCAAAGATAATGCAAGCGCCGACCAATATAACCGGAGCAATGATATTGGTTCTTACCCCAAGGCGGTATACATAAGAAAATGTTTTCTTATCATCTTTGCCATGATAGAAGCTCATGATAGGCTGCACGCCTTGCGTAATGCCTATCGCAACCATATGTATGATAGAGCATACATAAGTGACAATAGAATAGGCGGACACACCAAGCGTTCCTATCGTATGGACTACTGCAAGGTTATAGGAAAACGCTAAAGCTGGCATGCTGAACTCCATCAGGAAGGACGCAAAGCCGTTGTTTATTACCCTTTTAATCTCACTAAAGTGAAATACCGGTCTGCGGATTTGCAGCATACCCTTTTTGCGGATAAAGTGGCTGGCACAGAATAATAATTCGATAATCATGCCAATGCCGTTTGTTATTGCGGCAGCTTCAATCCCATAATCAAGAATAAGAATAAAAACAATATCAAGGATTGCGTTAATGACCGCACCAAAAACAGAACCTAACATGACAAGCTTAGGCGCTTCATCATTGCGCACGAAAACGGAAATCCCATATGATATGATTTGTATAAACGTGAAGAGAGATATCCATTTCAAATAAGCGGTTGCAGATGGGAGCAATTCTGCATTTGCGCCCATAAGTACAGAAAGGTTTTCGCGGAAGATAAAACCTGCCAATGCCAATACAGCACCAACAACGACGGATATTCCCACACATTGGCAAAAGATATTGTTCGCTTTTTCTGCTTCTCCTTTCCCTTTATAAAAGGAGTATATATTTGCGCCTCCTACCGCAATTAGCATTGCCAAAGCAATAGAGAGCATGCTAAAAGGAAAGACGATGTTTACAGCGCCGAGTGCAACTTCGCCGATACCCTGACCCACAATAACTCCATCCAAAATAACGTAACCGGCTTGGACAAGCATCCCTATAACTGAAGGAACCACATATTTGATAAATTGCTTATTGATCTGCTTGGAATTTGAAATTTGACTTGACATACTTTTCCTCCTAAAATAAACATTGACTTGCTCAAGACAGCATTATAAACTATACACATACTGAACAGTCAACCCCTGAATATAAAGGAGAAAATAATGGGCAGAGACCATATGAAAATCAGTGAATTTGCGCAGTTAACAGGCATCACACGGAGAAACCTCTTATTCTTTGACAAGATAGGACTTCTATCGCCTTCAATGGTAGATAAGCACAACAACTATCGCTATTACACCTACCATCAAATTGACACAGCAAATGTCATCACCGTATTACGCGAAATTGGTATGCCATTAAAAGAAATCCAAGAGTATTTGAGTGGGCGTTCTCCTGAAAATTTGATTCATTTACTGGAAACACAGAAGAAGATTGTGCAAGAAAGAATCAATACACTTGTACAAATTAGCGATATGTTGGATACACGAATTGATATGACAGAAAAAGGAATTCGCATGGACATAAATTCCATTACACTAACGGAGTGCGAACCTGTACAGATTTTCCTGGGGCCGGAGCTTCCGGCAGATAGCCATACATCAGAAGGCTGGTACTATCTCGTCCAATTCTATGAATTTTGCAGGGAAAATAATGTGATACTCGGTTTGCCGACCGGAACGATTATTTCCCATGGAGACTTGATACAGGGAAATTTAACGCACCCCTCACGATACTATTACCGTCCTCTGTGTGGACACAACTATCCAAACAATGCACAAAGACCAAAAGGCTTATATATCATTGGGCAGGAGTATACGGAGTACGATATGAGCAGCAAACTATACAACCGTCTTTTTACCTATATTAGAGAAACTGGCCTAAAGATTTGCGGCCATGCTTATGAGGAATATCTGCTTGATGAAATCTCCACAACAGACCCCACGCAATATCTTTTGCAAATTGCGATACAGGTCCAAAAATATTGAAAAAAGCGGATCTGCTTAGCAGGGACAGGATACTTTTCATAAAATTCACCCATCAGTCTTTTGAAAAATATCTTATATAATATTCATCTTTCTTTCGACTGTTCCCATACACAGACGGTAGATAAATAATATCACAAATGCAACCATGGTTACAGTCATCGCAAAAGTACTGGTGCCGTTATGGAAAATAACCGCAATCGGCTGATATACGATAGTCGTCATTCCAACAGCCAGGTACCAGGCGACCGTTGTCCAGGAAATGATGCTGGATACCGATGCTTTGTCCGGTGAGACCAGCGTTGCCTGCGCCCACAAATATGGATAGATCAGTCCCTGACCCACACCCCAGACCAGACTTGCCGCAAAAAAGTGTACCGGAAGAGAAGAATACAGCATCAGACAAGCAGCAACTGTAAACAAGAAGAAACAGATATTCTGGTGATACTGTTTTGCCTTCTGCATCAGCCATGCCATTGTGAAGGATGCGAAGAAACCGCCAATCTGAATACATGCCGATGCGACACCGGAAACATCCGCACCGCCAAGTCCTTTTTCTGCCAGGTATCCGGCCTGATGGGTCCACATCAGATTGATAAACAGAGAGAAGGCAAAAACTTCTGCAAGCCAGCGAAGGATTCTTGCGTTCAGCGTTGCTTTTTCAGGGTGGTTCTTATTTGTCTCCGGCTCACCTTCCGGAAGGAAAAACGCCTGAAGGATCAGTACTGCAATCTCGATAAAATATACATAGTAAGCTGCCTTCCAGCCAAATCTTGTTGCCATGAAACCGGATAACAGCGTTGCCACCAGCCCCAGAAATGTACCCGCTGTTCCATTCAACGCACCCATTCTCATTACATCTTTTTCACCTTTACACAGTCTTGCAATATAGATTGGAATAATATTGGCACAGAATCCGGCACCAACTCCTTCTACAAAATGCATACCGACAATATAATAGATATTCGTTACCATTCCGCCAAAACCGCCACCGATGATACAGAGGATTGTTCCCAGCATCATCAGCTTTTTCATATTAAAACGTCTGCAAAGTGCAGGAGTTAACAGAGAAGACGGAATAAATGCAAATCCGGCAACGGTATAGGTAAGTGCGACCAGTGTAACGTTGCTATCCGGAAATGCTCCGTACAAAAGATCAAGGATTGGCACGATGACCATATCGGATGCCATGGTACAAAGTGCTGCGGAAAGAATTGCAACACGGACCATGGGATCCATCTTGACTCCACTTCTTTTATTCTTTATGTTCATATGATTATATAACAGCTACGTAACTGTTTAAGTCCTTTCTTTTTTGGATATCACAGACAAAGCCCGGGGCAAAAGCTCCGGACTTTGTTTACTGTCCGAAAAGTTAAACTCCCTGTCCTCTTTTCTTTGCTGCCGCCGCTTCTTTGATTGCGTAGCTTACAATTGCAGTAGAAATAATTGCATAGCAGAGGAATACACGGAAGTACTCACCAATCTGAGTATTACCCATCAATACCTTGGAAGCATTTGGTGCACATCCATAGATGATCTGGAAGATTAAGTTTCCAATCAATACGTTCTTGATATTGGCAGTTTTAATTGTAGCGCCTCCGATCAGGATCGCTGCAATAGAAAACGTTGCAACATTGTTATGCATTACATAAGTATTCAGTGTTCCGAGATTTTGAATATACAGGATCTGACCGATACCTGCAAGAATCGTGGAAAGTACGATAGCTTTTGTTCTGGTGCTGTCTACGTTAATACCAACGGAGGCAGCGATACGTCTGTCATTTCGGATAGATATAAAATCATGACCGAGTTTGGACTGCATCAGTCTGTAGATCAGATACAGAACCACAAAACTGAAAATTGCAGTTGCAGTCGGTAAATCCATGCTCATGAGCATGGATTTAACCGGAGGAGCCAGCATACAAAAAGCAAAAAAAGCAATCGCTGTTACCACATGTACAGCTGTTCCGGTCATCAGTTTCTTCTTAAGATCAGCATCCGTAGTCTTTCTCAATCCAAGTACCATGCTGATGATAAAGTAAACAAGAGCTGCAATAAAGGCAATAATAGCTACAAAATAGTAAGCAATCGGAAGGCTGTTATCCATAACTCCATATAGAGCCTCCGGCAGCCCTATGGTAGCCTTAATCGGAAGTCCTGCAGAAATAACCAGTCCATCTACATCCAGTTTGAAAACATCTCCAAACAGCACCATCAGGATGAACATATAGATACCATTTGAGAAGAAGCTTACCAGCAGGCCTGCAATCATCTCATGTCCCTTCGTCTTATTAAACAGCCATGCAAGAAGACGTCCACAGATCCCTGAAATTACAATGGTTAACAATATCCAGTACACCATGGATAAAGTTTGATTTGCGATGCCGAAAATCATCAGCAAAACGAAAGCCAGCTGAGCTCCCATAGCTCCTAAGGTAATTCCAAAGTTCAGCCCTACACCGGACATAATCGGAAGTATAAGTGCCGCAATCAGCAAAATATTACGGAAAAACCGTGAGCTCACATCATTGCCGATAGAATACAAAGGATTTCCTGAAGATACTGCCAGAAAGATTCCAAGTGCAAGAAAGAAGCACACCAGTATGTTATTCTTGAAAAAAGCTACTACACGGGTCATAAAACTGTTATTTCCGGTATTCTCAGTCATTTTCACTTCCCCTTTCCTTTGTCAGCGCATACAGAATAACACCATTGGTGATAAGCAGTCTGATAATCTCAGGCAGTGCTCCTGAAGAAATAAGTTTATTCGCAACAGGGGTACTGAGTGTAAGAATTGCTTCATATAAGAAGCATCCATAGATAACATTCCACATAGTAACCCGTTTTCCTGATGCACCTCCAATCAGCGCACCGGCTACGCAGGTGAAG
>JARKQP010000206.1 GCA_029974875.1 Mobilitalea sp. | reverse complement strand
TTATGGATCAGTCTTATATGAAAGAAAAGCCAATTCTGCCTCTTTTACTGTCATTGGCAATCCCCATGATTTTATCTATGTTAGTCAACTCTCTTTACAACATTGTAGACAGCATTTTTGTTGCAAAAATCAGTGAAGATGCGATGGCCGCTTTATTCCTGGTCTACCCTGTACAAAATATGATCGGTTCCATTGCTGTGGGCTTTGGTGTAGGTATCAATGCAGCCATCGCCCTATCTTTTGGTGCCGGTGAACAAGAGCGGGCAAATGCCGCTGCAACACAAGGAATGCTGCTAGGTGCCCTGCACGGTATCCTACTGACTGTATTAGGGATATTCTTCATGCCTGCCTTTTTAAAGATGTTTACCTCTGAGCCGGCAATTATAGACTTTGGCCTTCGCTATTCGACAATCGTATTAGGCTTCTCCACAGTAGTTACTTTGGGAATTACCTTTGAGAAAATCTTTCAGTCCATAGGAAAAATGATAATTACCATGGTTAGCATGTCAACCGGCTGTATTGTACACATTGTCTTGGCCCCAATTATGATTTTTGGCCTTGGGCCTTGTCCTCCCATGGGAATTGAAGGAGCCGCATGGGCCACCGGCATAGGACAGGCTGTCACCCTGCTTATATATCTTGCCGCTTATTTTATCGGATCCATACCTGTAAAACTATCTACTAAGCATTTAATGCCCACTAAAAACACATGCCGCCTGCTCTATTCCATCGGAATTCCAGCTACTCTGAATCTGGCACTCCCTTCCGCCCTTATTTCTATTTTAAATGGACTTCTAATTTCCTATTCACAGGCATCTGTCCTTGCATTGGGCATTTATTATAAATTACAGACCTTTCTCTATCTTCCTGCAAATGGGGTTATACAGGGGATGCGCCCGCTTTTAAGCTATAATTACGGTGCCGGCGAACATAAAAGGGCAGCAAAAATCTATCGGTACTCCTTAGCCACCATCTGCTTGATTATGCTGATTGGAACGTCCCTCTGCCTGGGTCTGCCCCGGGTGCTAATGAGTATGTTTACTGATAATCCGGCAACTATAGACGTCGGGGTTATTGCCCTGCGGATTATCAGCATTGGATTCATTGTCTCCTCACTTTCTGTCACATCCTCCGGCGCTTTGGAGGCTTTAGGGAAAGGAACTCACTCCTTTATCATTTCTTTCCTGCGCTATATCATTATACTCGTACCGGTTGCCTACCTTATGAGCCGTCTTATAGGTGTTTCCGGGGTTTGGCACGCGTTCTGGATTTCTGAATTTATAACTGCTGTAATTGCATACATGATTTACAAAAAAGGCTTCCTATGATTTATTATCTTACATAGAAAGCCTTGATCTCAAACACTATTTGATTTTATTGGTTTTTCACAATCTTCTTTTCCCTTAAAAATGTTTCTTTCCTTTAGGGATGTTCTTTCACTTTGAAAATATTTCCTTTGGAGATGTTCCTTTCCTTTGTTACACTAACGAACATTTAACCGCCAGGCTACGGGATGTCGGATGTGAAATATTCTGTATTTCACACTAACAAACATTTGACTGTCAGGTCACTCCATGTCGGATGTGAAATGAAGATCATTTCACACTACCTCATTCCATTCATTCTTGCTTAACATTGGCGTCCAATATGTTTTATTTTTCGCCCTTTTCTCCGCATCCATACAGCTGAGACGGTATAGGCCTTCCAGTACGGTATCCACAGCCTTATCCTGGCCGGCACCGGTATCGATACATTCTCCGGTAATCAGGTTATTTCCCACGGAGCATACGGCACCGCCGCGGTAGCCAAAAAGATTACAAAGTGTCACTACCGCCGCTGATTCCCTGTCTGTATATAGCACACCGGCACGCTCACATTCATCCAGGATATGCATATGCCGCGGCTGAAAATAATTATGGACCGATGGTCTGCCAACTCCAACGTGCTCGCTGTCTGTAGAGCGCGCCGTGCCGATCACATAGGATGCACCTGCATCTTCCGCTCCCTGTGCCAATGCAAGCACGACTTCATAACTGCTTGCTGCCGGAAATCCGGCAGTAATATAGTCTTTCGTAAGACCCTCTTCCCTGACAACGCCGCTTGCAATCACGACATCACCGACGGATGCTTTCCTGCTGATCCCGCCTGCGCCGCCAAGCCTCAGAAAAGTATTGGCCTTTGAATGCTGCATTAGCTCTACCAGCGCCAGCTCGGCCTCCGGACCGCCGCTGCCTCCGCTGACGGCTGTTATATGCGCTCCCTTATAATAGCCGCTGTAAGCCAGAAACATCCCGGATTTTCCAGCAAGCACCGGATTCTCCAGCCTTTTTGCAATCATCTCTGCCGGGTCACCTTCATAAGAAAGCAAGGGATCCCTCACAAGCAAAATAACATAATCCCCAATAAGCTCCGGATCAATCCCGGTCAGGGCAGGCCTGCCTTCCTTTTGAAAACCACCTGCTTTCATATGGCCTGAATATTCATAGCTGTTAATTAATTTGTCAAAGCAGTTCATATCCTGCCTCCTGTCTGAATATAAATCTGCCGTTTTCTAGGGCCGTCGAATTCAAAAAAATAAATTCCCTGGGATGATCCTATCTGAATTTTTCCTTCCCATATAATTACGGTCAAAGTAACCCCCATCAATGCAGATTTAATGTGCCCTGCTGCATCTGTCGGGGTATCAAATTGATGCTTGAAATCTACACGGGTCGGTATCAGCCGCATGATCTCATCCTCAATATCCTCAAAACCCAAAGGATCCATCTTGGATATCACCGTAATACCGGCTGTAGAATGGGGTATCCAGATCACTGCAAAGCCTTCCTCTATTCCATCCTCAAGGATGGCATTTTCTATCTGCCCTGTAATATCGAATAAGCCACTCCGCTCTGTACTCAGATTAATCTTCTTCATCGTCCTTTCCCCCTTTTACCGGAAGCCTCCGGCTTCTTCTTCCGGTTCCTCTGTGATGGACAGCTTGCTGTCCTTAACACCTACGCACCGGCCTGATTCCCATACTCCGGTAAACCCTCTGAAATATGGCTCGTCACTCAACTGGGACATACATGCGGCCACCATGGCCAGCATTACGGAAAAAACGAGAGGCCGCCATTTTTCATCGACCTTGTCGCTCTCAATAGACAGAACCGGTCTTTCAATACTTTTCAAAATAGCATTCACTTCATCGTTTCTTATCTGCGGCTTCATCTTCTTCCCGCCAAGGAGTATTACAGGAATTTGTCCCGGCCTTGTTTCAAAATATTCAACATGGGCAAATTCCTCCAGTTCAATGGCAGATGCACGTATTCCAAGCCCTTCAATGATTTTAGCCGCTCCGAATTGTGCAGCTCCCAGGCAGGAACCTGCGCCGATAATTTCAACATACCGGTTTTCCATGCACAGCTTAGAAAATTCCATATAGGAGTCAATACCTTCCGAGAATACCATCTCCAGCGTATCTGCTATTTTTATCAGTTCCTTTCGCAGCTCCTGGGCCTCGTCCATTGTAATAACACCCCTGACCTCCCCCATGCGTACCGCCAGAAGGTATAAAGCCATAAGCGGCACCACGAAGCTCCTGACTCCTGGGATCGGATCATTTGTCCACTTTGGCACGTCCAAGCGAAATACTTTATTGGATGCCTTTGCAAGCCTGCTGTTTTCATTGCAGGTCAAGGCCATTGTCCTGCATCCGGCAATTGACATTTTCTGCACTGCCTCAATGACCCTTGATGTTTCGCCTGAATTGCTGAGGCCTATCACAAGATTTCTTTTTTCCGGTGAATGTACATAGCTGTAGTAGGATTGGTGCAAGGCTGTCATTGGCCATATCCTCAGCCCTGTAAGTTCAGAAAAAGCCATAGATGCACATATTGCTGCCATATGTGAATCACCGCAGCCGGTAATATAAATATCGGTGGTGTCAAATATTTCTTCAACGGTCAAAAACTGTCTTAAGTCTGCCTCCATAGTAATAAACTGGTTCCGTAAAAGCTCCGGTACACCGGATATTTCTTTCAAAAGCTTATTTTCTTCATATCCTTTTATAATGTTGTTTTCCACTCCTTCAGCCTCCTATAAGAATGATAATTCGCATCAGATACAGGCATTTCCCGTATATCTATACAGGATAGGGACTGCCCACGCAGATGCAGGCAATCCCCCACAAGTAAAGGCAATCACCATACAGGTATAAGCAATCACCTATACAGGTATAAGCAATCACCTATGCAGGTACAGGCAATCACCCATACAGGTACAAGCAATCACCCATACAAGTACAGGCAATCACCCATGCAGGTACAGGCAATTGCCCATGCAGGTACAGGCTGCCGCTTACAGAACTTTTTCTGTTATCAATGCATCAGCATATTTTTGTGCCAATGCCATGTCCGTCCCATCTATTTTGTCCGGCTGGCCGAATTGCTTAATAATAAAGGAAGCACTTGCCGCCGCACATCTGCCGGCTTTTTCTATATCCCCTGAATTTTCACAAAATCCGGCCAGAAAGCCACCCGTTGAGGAATTACCGCCTCCAGTCACATCCTTAACCATAACCTGTACTGCCGGAATATGCCACAGACCTTTGCGGTTTCCGGCAATCGCTCCTTCCGCACCCATCCTGAATAATACATTCCGGGCTCCTGCATCAATCAGCTTCCTGACAATATCCGCTGGGTGCTCCAGATTGCAGAGACGCCTGCCTTCTGTCAGGTTCAGCGAAAATATTGTAACCTCAGGCAAAAGCGAAGCGATCCTTCCAAAGTTTTCAGGGCATGCCGTGCTTCCGAGGATTTCCCATACGGACACCGGATGGAAGGACTTTATATAGCTAAGGATCTGGTTCCAGAATGCTTCTTCACAATCCTTAAAGAAATAAAATCCCTTACATCCCTTGTAGTCTTCCGGCATATCACTTATTTGGGGACACATATCATCAATTGTTGCGCACCCTTCCATAGGAATTTCCTCACGCTCCCCATCCTCAAAATAATGAATCACGGAATGGCAGGAACGCTCTGCCCTTATTTTACATCCACGCCTGTCGATGCAGTTCCTGTCAAACCATGTTCCATGCATTTCTTCGAAATCACGGCCGACTCCGCTGCATATGCCAACGCTTTCTGACCAGTAACGCATACCGGAAGCGGTATATACAGCGCCGCCCAGCTGATTTAACATGGGCTTCTTTCCCGGAAAGCACACATCATCCGTAATAACCTGGCCAAATGTCACATAATCCATCCATCAATCC
>JARKQP010000194.1 GCA_029974875.1 Mobilitalea sp. | reverse complement strand
GCCTTCTGCTCCATCCATTCCGGGGCGGTGACAGCAATCGGGAGATCAGGAATATCCACTCCAAGATGATCCGCCAGGGCAGTAACCAGCATGGAGATCCGTCCCGTGTCCGTACAGGTTCCAAAGCTTAGCACCGGAGGTATCCCAAGAGCCTTGCATACTCCCTTCAGCCCATCTCCTGCCTGCTCCACCGCATCCAGGTTACATAGTCCGGCCACCTCTAAGGCATGGTTTCCACAGCCGCCGGCAACCACCAGGATATCCCGGCTGATCAATTGCTTTGTCAGGTTAACTGTGTTCCAGTCCTGGGGGCCGTTGCGTAAGGTAGAGCAGTTTGCCAGGGCAACCACGCCCTTGATCTGCCCCTTGGCAATGACATCCACCAATGCATTCAGGTCATTTCCAATGGCCTTCATAACAGCCTCCGTTGAGAAGCCCGCAATAGCCTTTGTGACATGCTTCGGTACAAAGGGCTTAATTTTACCATGGCGTTTTTTGAAATTCTCAATGGCAATATTGATGCAGTCCTCCGCCATCTGATCCGCCTTTGCCGGGTAATAGGGCATTTCATGGCCAACTCCCGGCACACCGATGATGGTGCTGACGCTGACTAAGGCCACCTGGTATTTCTCCGCATACATATCCATAGCCGGAGGGGAACAGTTTTCCTCCATAACCAGGGCATCCACTGTGCCGGTTGCCAGAAATGGCTCTATTGACAGCCAGTTCCCCATAAGCCCTACAAAAACATCATCCATCTCAAAGCGCTGCAAAAGCTCCTGCCCCGTCTCAATGGAGCCGACAATACGGATTCCCTTCGCTCCTGCCTGGATGGCCTTATGCTGGTATCCCGGCTGCCTGGCCTTCTGTAGCGCCGCCACCCCGATCCAGGGCTGGTGCCCGTTAAATGCAATGTTAACATAGTCCCCATCCATGATTCCAAGATCCACGTTCACCTCATGGGGCATGGGGGTTCCAAACAAAATGTCCTGCACCATCTCAAGGCCGATCTGGGCAGTATAAATAGTGGATACACCAAGCCGCAGCGCCTTCTTTGCCAGGGAAACATAATCCCCGTCAACATTGGTCAGACAGCTTGCAATGCTGTTCTCCACCTCATGCTGGATACCGGAAGGGTAGAGATGGAGCTCCTTCCAGATCTGCTTTCTTGCCTTTGGGGCAAAGACCTCCACCATAATGCTGTTCCCATCCGGTGTTATCTTCATTTCCTGATCCAATAGGTCCGCCAGCTCCATAGCCATATGGTTTGCATCCTGGTTCGTATTCACGCCCAGCTTTTCACACATCCATTCCAATTTATCAAAATCCTTTATCTGGAACGGTGTCTTTCCCTCTGCAGTCGCCTTTAAGGTACGGAAAGCCTCATAGGCATGGTGCCCATAGGTAGCCGCACCCATAATATTGCGGATCAGCATGTTCCGCATTGCCATGGCATCATTTCCGATACCGCATACCCCTTTATCAGCTCCTGACTTTTCACTGATCCGGCATGGGCCATTGGTACAGAGCCAGCAGCTTAAGCCTGCCAGACAATACCTGCACCGGATTTTCTCCTGCTCCGTCCATCTGGAAAATACGCTCGACAGCCCATCCTCCTTGATCCTAAGAAGCATCTCCTCTACGGAATCATGGTAGCTTACGCGTCCAACGGGTTTTTCTAATATTTGCTCAGACATAAAAACCTCCATACTAAGATAATCAATTGGGATAATCCATATTTGTTAGTTAATATGTCCATTTCTTATAATAAAATACCGGAAAAAATGCTGAAACCAACGGGTCAAAAAAATGCCATGTACCAACCCCCTACAAGAATTAATACATGGCATAGCGTTTATTTGCTGACTACATTATCCAGGCTCACGCGGAAGGTTTCTCCCTCACTCATCAGAATATGGCCTGACTCATAGGGTTTTCCATCTACAGTAAGTAATACCTCCTCTGCCTGATAATAAGCTCCCAGGGTATTGGTAATACCCTGCAAAATTAATGTCTCATAACCGGCACCGGCATTCATGTCCTGGATAAATTCCTTGGAAAGATCCACCTGGACGATACCGTTCTCCGACAGGAAAAGGCTGTTGATCTTTGTATTGACACTTGCCAACGGAAGATAGGTGTCCTTCCCTACTTCCCTGCTGATGGCCTTTTGGAGGATATCCTTCGTCTCATCCCCCGTATAGAAGGTTAATTCCAGCGGTTCAGCGTAAAGCTTCTCATCCACATCCGGATAATAAATATCAATTGTTCTGGTATATGGCTGGTTGGAGTTGATGGCCTTTAATGTGGATGTAACCTCCATACCCTCGGTTTGGAAGACACTCCTTACCAGTCCGACCTGCGGTGCATAGTAATCCTTCGAGGTGTTGTCCCCGTTTTCCGTGGTTACTTCAATAGCCTTGTAGCTGCCTAGGGGAGTTGTTACCTCCATATCAACTGCAGAGATATAGCGCTTCCTTCCGTCCGGAAGGGTCCATTGGGTTCCCTGTACTAAGGGTTCCATGAGCAGTACCTCCGCCGGCTCCTCCGAAGCAGTACCTAACATCAGGTTATCCCGGTAGTAGCACTCGCCCAGCGCTTTTAGAATCTCCAGCTTTCCATCATTGATTTCTATTACCCGGACAGTCTCTGTCCCACCGTTATTCGTCCTGGTCTGGATTCTGTTATCCATAGCATCCAGAAAATCTGTAGTTTGGCTGTAGGACGCGTATTCATTGCCCTCGCCCTCATAGACATACTCCGTGTCAGCCAGCATAGGATAATAATCAGTAATTGCAGCCTTACCCTCCTGGCTATCTGCTTCACTATTCTGGTCTGCCGGCTGTGTGATACCCGGTGTTACCGTCGGTGTTGTTTCATTTCCATTTTCCTGCTTTCCCTTATTACATGCACTAAGAATAATCATCAGCATAACAATGCCAAATGACAGAATTATTTTTTTCATGGCAACCTCCTTCTACTGCAGAAACAGTATTAAACTTTTGTTCCATAAGACCCTCCGGTCCTATGATATATTTTTCTCTGCATGGATTGGACGATTATACTTCCAGATATGTTCCATAAAACTACCAGTCCCTGGCAGGCCGCCCCGAATCCAGGACATCCTTCACGTCAAACAGATCCTTCAGCCTGTCCGGAAATTGGAGCATGGCCTGTCCGTCCAAGGGCCTTCTCGTCATTCTGACATAGTCTTTCTTAATCTGCATCCAGGGTTCCTTATATACGCCTACAAAGATATTAAAACCATGCTCCTTCAGGTACTTATATTTATCACCTCTGTAGGAATCCACCGTCTTTTCTATATCAATTCCGAAGGGGAATACCAGGATATCTGTTTCCCCGACCAATGGGGCGACTTCCTTCAGCCAACGGTCCGTATCCCTTTTTAACAGCTCATAGGATATCGCATACATATCCTTGTGTCCCCAGCTGTGTGAGCTAAACTCCCAGCCTTCCTCCTTTAATGCCTTAACCACTTCCTTTACGTCTGCTTTATCCTTTTCGTAGGTCGGCGAGGCCTCGTCATTAGTACGGTAGCCCAGGACACCTTCATAACCGGTCAGGGCAAGCAGTCCCCGGGCACCCTTATATGAGAAATCCGGATGTGCTTCAATAAATGCATCCAAAATCGGCACGATGTCAAATGCCCCCGTAGCCGTGGTGCCGTCCTCCTGCAGCATTTCACAGGTGGGCTTGCCATCCTTGCCGATTACTATCCTCGTTGCAAATCCATCTCCGTCCATATAGCTGTAATAGTTCACATCATCCTGTGAAAGTATAAATGGCTTTTTTCCTGCCCTCAGATAAATCGGATTTTCAACATAACGGGTTGTCCCGTCCTCCAGGGTTTCCTTCTTCACCAGGTCAGCCATTTTGACCAGGACATATCCATCCCGGTACATTTTATCAATAATCTTATTAAACTCCGGTATGGTCGTCATATACATGTTATAGCCCCTGCTTCTTCTGTCCCCGTCAAAGGCTTTGGAATTATCAGCGACCAGTGAATGGAAAAATATATGGTTGATCTGGGTGATGGAGGTATATTCCCCTCCATATAACACCAATGAGGCTTGTTCCTGTTCCAGCCTGCTATAGGCTCCCGACAATTCATCATACTGATTATAATCCCCTGCTTCTCCCACATAACCTTTGATCAGGCTAAGGGCACCCTCATAATCATAGCCCAGGGCTAACCGCTCTGCCTGGGAGACCAGCTCCTGCCGCAAGGTACTTTCATTATCTGCTTGCTCCGCTTCAAGCGCATCCTCCGGAGCTTTCTCTTCCAATATATCCCCCGAAGCTTCCTCTTCCGGCGCGTCCTCCTGGTTCGTTCCCACAGTTTGAATTACCTGTTCCGATTTCTCATTGCTGCCATATATTCCCGCCTGGATCCTATTTATAAACCAGCTTAAACCGAATAAAATTGATAATATAATGACGGCTGCACCTACTATATAAAAGACTTTTCGCAGCTGTCCATTCCCGTTATTGTTATCAGAGCTTAACCTACCCATTTTTCCAATTCCTCTCTTAGTAATTCTATGCTTAAGTTAATTGTAAAACCTAAAATCCCCACTGCTTATATTGTCCCACAATTGACTATAACGCTATACTGAAATTCATCCCTTTACAACAAAGTATAACATAAATTGAGTTATTAATTCCTTACGATTAAATTAAATCTATGTCAAATAAAGTTAAGATCTTGTAACAGCTATGTAATTTATTATAGCTCTTTGCCCTGTTATAAGGCAATATAAAAGAACCGCTAAACCTTTTTTTACCTAAAAATTTTTTAAAAGATTCATATGGCGTTAACTTAGCTTTACAGTATTTGCACCTTATGCTAAAATAAAGCCAAAGGAGCTTAAATAATGTACATTTGGGCTCTTCCTACAAATGATAAACACATTTATGAAGAGAGGTACGTCTATGGAAAAAACATCTAAGAATGTAAAACCAAGTAAGCGGAAACTTTCGGACATGAATCGTAGGCGCAGCATCGTAAAGTTTAGAAGCATTAAAAGCATTGCTATTACTTTATCGGTGCTTTTTATTTTGGTAATATTTACGGTTCAGATCGGCTTTAGCTTCACCAACTTTAACAGGCTTATTACAAATGAAGTATACAAAAGCCTGCAGGCACAAGCTGAAAAGGAAGCCGCCAGCGTCAACACAGAATTTGGGAGGTGGGGTGAGGCTACCCATTCCTATGCGCTAACCATAGGCTCCATGCCGGAGTATGATACGGAGCTTTCCTTGGGGCTTCTTAAGAAACACCTGGAAAAAGACAAGTCAATTGTCGGCGGCGGCTTTTGGCTGGAGCCTTATGAATATGATAAAAGTAACAAATATTACGGCCCCTACATGTACAGGGATGGGGACAAGATCGAATTAACCTGGGATTATAGCAACGAAGAGACGGATTATTTTCAGAATGACTGGTACCAGGACGGTTTTCGGTATGACAAGCCGGTTATCTGGAGTGAACCCTATGCTGACACAGTTACCGGTGTTCCAATGATTACTGCCACGAGTACCATCGTTAAAAATGGAAAAAAGGTCGGAGTTGTCACCCTGGATATTGGTCTGGAAGAATTGCAGCAGAATATCGCAGCCATTAAAATAGGCACAAACGGCTTCGCGTATATTATAACAAGCCAAGGAACCTATTTGGGACATCCTGAAACCAGCAAAAACCTGAATGAAAAAATTACGGAGGAAGCAGATAATATATTAAGTGATACGGGCGCAGCAATTTTGCAGGAAGAAGGGACAAAGCTCCAAAGAGTGCCCGGTAATAAAGGGGAATATTTTGTAGTATCCACTCCAATCGGGGATACTGGATTAAAATTTATTATCCATAGGCCGAGTGATGAGGTATACGCTTCCATCAACCAAACCTTTGTGCTCAATATTGCCATATTGCTGGTTGCAGTAGCTCTGTTAATTGGCTTTTTAACTATTTTATTGAACAGACTAATTATCAAGCCAATCCGTATCATAACCAAGGATGCCGAGCAGATAGCCCTGGGGAACCTGTCCTATAGCGATAACCTGGTCCGATATGGGAACAAGGAGCATGAAATAGGAATATTATCTGCTGCTTTCATGAATTTATGTAATAATATGAAGCTACTGATGTCTGATATTAAAGCTGTCGTAGGGCAGATTGATACCTCCTGTACAGAATTAGAGGGGAATGCCAAGTATGTTGAAAAATCCTCGGAACAGATTACCGCTTCGATTTCAGAAATAGCCCGGGGCATAAGTGAACAGGCAAGCAGCACACAGAATGAAAATGTAATGATCCAAAAAATGCTGGAAAACTTATTAAAACTGTCCAGTGATGCAAAATCCTCGGCAGCGTTAATCTCTGAGTCAGACCAGGTAATGGAGCTAAATTCACAGAGTATCAGCTACCAAAAAGAAAAAATGGAGGAAAGCAAGCAGGCAACCATTAAAGTATCTGATGCAATTAATTCTCTTTCCGGCAGGTCAATGGAAATCGAGTCCATAATCAATACCATTGATGGAATTGCGGAGCAGACCAATTTACTTGCGCTAAATGCCTCCATTGAAGCCGCAAGAGCCGGTGTCCAGGGAAAGGGCTTTGCAGTAGTGGCCGGTGAAATCGGAAAGCTGGCTGAACAATCCTCTAAAGCAACGCAAAAAATCAGCACACTGATCCTGGATATCCAAAGCAGTATTACGGACGCCCATACAGAAATGAACCATACGGAAGCAATTATAGAGGAACAAGAAAAATCAGTGGACGAAACCATCCTATCCTTCGGGCAGATGAAGCAGTCCAACCAAAAAATCAACCAGTTTTTTGAAAAAGTAATACATGATATCGGATCCCTTGAAAATAATGCAAATGAAGTTGTCGGGATGATTGAAAACCTTGCAAGCATATCGGAGGAAACCTCAGCAAGTACGGAAGAAATATCCGCAGCCACAGAACAGAATCTGGCATCGGTCCAGAAAATGGGACAGGAGGTTGTCAATCTGGTCAAGGTTATTGATGAGCTGGAAACAAGCGCCGGAAAATTTACAGTATAATTTAAATGGAAAATCCCCGCAGCCGTGGGTGTGATGATATTTTTTTAAGCCCCATGTTTACAGATGCTGTTAAAATGTGGTACAATGTTCATTATTAACAGCTCGGACAGACCTAATATTGCATAGTTCTACCTAATTAGATATGTTATTACCAAAGATTACCACCAGTATTGTGCATTAAGTTGTAAATGACATAAGCTTTGACAATCTTATCAAGCATTTTAACGAAAAGTAAAGGAGTGTTGTAATTTATGGTACTTGAAGGAAAAGTAGTTGTAGCACAGGGCGGTGGTCCCACCGCTGTCATTAACCAGTCACTGGTAGGAGCCGTGCTGGAATCTAGGAAATTTCCACAGATCACTAAGGTATATGGAGCAATTAATGGGGTTCATGGTATTATCAACGAGGAGTTCATGGATTTAACACAGGAGACGACCAATAACCTGGAGCAGGTCGCCATCACTCCCTCCTCTGCATTATTTTCAACCAGGGACAAGCCTGATGAGGCGTATTGCAAGGAGATATTTAAGGTATTCCAAGCCCATAATGTCCGTTATTTCTTCTATATCGGGGGAAATGATTCTGCCGATACCGTAAGAATCGTTAACGAACAGGCGGAATCCTCCGGCTATGAGTTCCGGGCTATCCACATTCCAAAAACGATTGACAATGACCTGATGATGAATGACCATACTCCCGGTTATCCTTCTGCGGCAAGGTTCGTTGCCCAGTCCTTCATCGGTCTTAATCTTGACAATAGAGCCCTTCCGGGCGTGCATATCGGTGTTGTTATGGGACGCCATGCGGGCTTTTTGACGGCTGCGTCCTCCATTGCCCAGAAATATCCTGATGACGGCCCCCATCTGATTTACCTGCCGGAGCGTCATTTTAATATCGACAGCTTCCTTATGGATGTCAAGGGAGTCTATGACAAATACGGGCGCTGTATTATCGCCGTGTCGGAAGGAATCCAGGATGAAAATGGTGTTCCGATTGTAACAAAATTAGTAAGCAAGGAAACGGATTCCCATGGAAATGCCCAATTATCCGGCACCGGAGCCTTAGGTGACCTGCTCGCCGGCGAAATCAAAGGGAAGCTTGGAATTACCAGGGTCCGTTCCGACACCCTTGGTTATCTGCAAAGATCCTTCATGGGCTGTGTTTCCCCTGTCGACCAGTATGAGGCCAGGGAGGTTGGTGAAAAGGCTGCCCAATTTGCCATCTGGCATAATATTGACGGATCCATTACAATTAACCGTACGGGACTCTACTCCGTAGATTATAAAATGACTGATTTAAAGAATGTTGCCGGTAAGACAAAATTAATGCCGGAGAATTTCATCAACAGCCAGGGCAATAACGTTACGGATGCCTTTAAGTATTATCTGCAGCCGCTATTAGGCAGCGATATGCCTGCTGCCCACATGCTGCGTGCGCCAAGGGCGGATAAGATATTGAACGTAACGGGCAGATAGTTTCATTGACTCCTATAATGCACGTTTAAGATATTTATTATTATATAACTGGCTACGCCATATAGATTAAATCACAAAAACAATCGTGCAACATGGATGAAGTCACAAAAATAATCGTGCAATATAGATCAAGTCCACAAAAATAATCGTGCAACATAGATCAAGTCCACAAAAATAATCGTGCAACATAGATCAAGTCCACAAAAACAATCGTGCAATATAGATCAAGTCCACAAAAATAATCGTGCAACATAGATTAAGTCATAAAAATAATCATCATAAAAAAAGATATATCGGGGAAGAAGCGGATAAAGTAAGCAACCGTCTCCTCACTGATATATCTTTTTTTAAATTTTTTTACTGGGTGGCTTGATATCTTTCCCAGCTTACAATCTCCTCCAGACTCTTGCGGCGAAACTCCGCGGTTCTCTCACCCTTTGGATACCCCAGGGGTAACAGTGCGACAACCTCCAGGTTCTCCGGTAAACCTAGGAGCTCATGGCATAGC
>JARKQP010000176.1 GCA_029974875.1 Mobilitalea sp. | reverse complement strand
CGGAGAATTTCATCAACAGCCAGGGCAATAACGTTACGGATGCCTTTAAGTATTATCTACAGCCGCTATTAGGCAGCGATATGCCTGCTGCCCACATGCTGCGCGCACCAAGGGCGGATAAGATATTGAATCGTGCAATATGAATGAAGTCACAAAAATAATCGGGCAGTATAGATTAAGCCACAAAAATAATCGTGCAGTATAGATTAAGCCACAAAATAATCGGGCAGTATAGATTAAGCCACAAAATAATCGTGCAGTATAGATTAAGCCACAAAATAATCGTGCAATATAGATCAAGTCCACAAAAACAATCGTGCAAAATAGATTAAGTCATAAAAATAATCATGAATAAAAAAGATATATCGTGGAAGAAGCGGATAAAGTAAGCAGCCGTCTCCTCACTGATATATCTTTTTTTAATTTTTTTCTACTGGGTGGCTTGATATCTTTCCCAGCTTACAATCTCCTCCAGACTCTTGCGGCGAAGCTCCGTGGTTCTCTCACCCTTTGGATACCCCAGGGGTAACAGTGCGACAACCTCCAGGTTCTCCGGTAAGCCCAGGAGCTCATGGCATAGCTTTGCATCAAAGGCGCATACCCAACAGGTTCCCAGCCCCTGCTCCACAGCGGCCAGGGTCATATGGTCAACGGCAATTGCAACATCAACATCACAATGATCCTTGCCGTCCTTCCTGTTCCAGGATACCTTATGGTCACCGCAGGCAACGATAATCATCGGGGCTTCCTTAATCCAGTCCCTTTTATAGGTTTGGTAGATTTTTTCCTTTTCCTCTTGCTCCGTAACAACAATCAGATGAACTGGCTGGAAATTAACCGCAGAAGGTGCTATCCGTGCTGCTTCCAACACCTGCAGGAGCTTCTCCTTCTCTACCTCTTTCTTCTCATAACTCCTTACAGAATATCTTTCTTTTGCTATATCCAAAAAACTCATACTCATATTCCCCTTTCGTATCCATATTATACATTGATTTGTTTTGTATTAGACCATTTTATATTGCTATGCAAAAATTCCCTCTCTTAGCAATGAAGGAGGGAATTTTAGCTTGTTATTTTTTCTTTGTGCCTGCTGCGCTTGACCCGCCCTTTTTCTTCGGCGCCTTTTTTGGATTCTTATCTCCCATCGAATTCACCTCCCTTTGTATTTTTTAGCATGCATTACCTATATTCTATATGCACAACAATACAATGTCAAATGAATTCAATACAGATTATTCGTCATATCACACGCAGTTCTCAATCACATACATAGCAATTGCACTAATTGCATGTACAATTCCCCGTTATATTTAGTTGTGTTATTTGCTATTATATAGAGATTACTTCCCTCTCTATGCCTATGATTTCACCCTCAGTATTCTCCTCGGTAAAGTTTAATACATGGTCCAGCACACTATCCGCCATAGCTCCATCCCCCGCAATTCCCGCGATTCCCAGCACGGCAATCTGGTGTATGTCCTGCTCTTCTACCTCTGCCACTGATATGTTAAAC
>JARKQP010000905.1 GCA_029974875.1 Mobilitalea sp. | reverse complement strand
TGATAACTTGACCTTCGCTCCACGGAAAACCTGCCAGGTTTAGCAGCAACCTCACGCTTCAACGCTATCAATGTCACAACACGAGATATTATACAATAACTTGAAAGTATTTGCAAGTACTTTTTTTCAAGTTTTTTAGTCAATATTTTAATTAGCTTTTAGCCTGTTTTATCTTAGGAACCAGTGCCCTATGAATCCACTTCCTTCATTATAATAATACATCATAATAATATATCCGTTATATGTCCGTTATATCCGTTACCTTTCCCACCGTCCGGAGGCACCGCAGGGAAGTACCAGTCCACTTCCCGACACAGGAAGTCCGATTTCATCAGAGGCCACCCTGCCACCAAATTTCTTGGCAATTTCCTCGGATAGCATATAGGTTAATACCCCTGCCTGTAGCCCTGTTGTGTATGAATTTAAAAGGAAGAACAGGGGCTCCTCCGTCAGTAGCTGGGTACACAGCCGGATAAAGGGATGGACGCTATCCTCAATCTTCCAGGTCTCACCCTTAGGTCCCCTTCCATAGGACGGCGGATCCATGATGATGGCATCATATTTATTACCCCTTCTGATCTCCCGTTCCACAAATTTCACACAGTCATCCACAATATAACGGATGGGCGCTTCCGCCAGCCCTGACGCAGCTGCATTCTCCTTTGCCCAGGTCACCATTCCCTTGGAAGCATCCACATGGGTTACTGCCGCCCCGGCCTTCGCTGCTGCCAGGGTTGCACCTCCGGTATAGGCAAATAAATTGAGCACCTTTACCTGCTTATCCTTAACACCCTTAATCTTCCCAGAAAACCAGTCCCAGTTAACTGCCTGCTCAGGAAATAATCCGGTATGCTTAAAGCTGAAGGGCTGGAGCTGGAAGGTTAATCCCTTGTAGCTGATATTCCATTGCTTTGGCAGGTCAAAGAATTCCCATTCACCGCCGCCCTTGGAGCTCCGATGGTAATGTGCGTTCGGCTTTTTCCAGCCCTTATTGTTTTTTTCTGTATTCCAGATCACCTGGGGATCCGGGCGCACCAATATATATTGTCCCCAGCGCTCCAATTTCTCACCGCCGGAGGTATCAAGCACCTCATAGTCTTTCCAATCACTTGCAATCCACATAATACTCTCGCTTTCCTGTGCAATATTATTCCATTCACGACATGCCGCTTTAACGGCACAAACAATCAGTGGGAAGAACGCTGCATCTGCGTTCTTCCGAATGGAATACCGCGTATTCCATTTGTGAAGCATAAAAGTTGTTAGGCACCGTCTTTTGGTACCTTAGAACTCCCAAAGTCTTACTCAGGTAAGACTTTTCATACTTCTCCCATTATAAAGCAGGACTTCCTTAATTACAATGTAAAGTTTCATTCATGCAGCAGCACTTTCTTAACGGTCTATCACCTGTTTCTTAACAGATTTTAACTTGACCTTACCGGTAAGAACGTTTAAACTTGTAATTGTAATGAGTCACTAATATCTGCATACACATGATATTAGAGTAAAAATCTGATGGGTACAGTATAGTATTTACACGAACAGTAAATCAATCACCGTTTAACCGGTAGAATGGAGGAAATATGGGTATTTTAACAAGATTCAAAGACATTATGTCCAGCAACATCAACGCACTTCTAGACAAGGCTGAGGATCCTGAGAAAATGATTGACCAATGCCTTCGTAACCTTAATTCCGATTTAGGCAAGGTAAAATCAGAAACTGCTGCAATCATGGCAGAGGAACAAAGGGCAAAAAGAGTTCTTGATGACTGCAATGAGGAAATCGCTAAGATGCAGGCTTACGCTGTGAAGGCCTTGGAGGCTGACAATGAAGCAGATGCGAGAAAATTCCTGGAGCAGAAGGCTTCTTTATCAGCAAAGCTGCCAGGACTTCAGGAGGCCTATGACCTAGCACACTCCAATGCAACTCATATGAGGGAGATGCATGATAAATTAGTAAATGACATCAACGAGCTGGAAGCCCGCAAGGACATGATCAAGGGCAAGCTTGCCGTTGCCAAGACCCAGGAAAGAATTAATAAAATGGGCTCCTCTGTCAGCAGCGCAAATGATTCCATTGCAAGCTTTAAGAGATATGAAGAGATGGCTGACAAAGCCCTGGATAAGGCAAATGCAATGGCTGAGCTGAACGCTTCCTCACAGGAACAGTCCATTGAGGACCTGACAAAGAAATACACCCAGGATTCCGGTGTAGATGATGAGCTTGCCGCACTGAAAGCCAGCTTAGGACGCAGCTAAAACGCGCCCCAAAAATAATCTATGTGATAGGATTATCACCTATGGGTTATGCTATAA
>JARKQP010000901.1 GCA_029974875.1 Mobilitalea sp. | reverse complement strand
TTTAGTTGCAACTGCGTCTGATATTGTTATCTCTTTCTTTTTATCTGATACCTCCACATTAAAGTAAGGATTCCCATCACCGATACCAAGCACCATAACCTCCAATTGATAGCCATATGCCTCCTTTTTCTATCTCTCCGTATAACAATCCTCTCCACCTTCCGGATTCTGGTCCGTCGGATATTTATAGGTGTTCATATACTCATATTTTGTATCCTGACCACTTTGTATCTGAAGGTTCCTGCTTAGCACATAACAATTAACGCCCAGCATCAGGATCAAAAGAGCAATGAACATCCCGATGATTACTGTTAATGCAGATCTGAGCTCCCGAAGCAGCTGCCTGAGCTGAAATCTCCTCACAAATCCAAGCTTCCCCAGCTCAATCTCCTTGACCCCATTTCTCTTCTGCTCCATACGCAGCAGCGATAGTGCTGTCCTTTTCAGATTTCTTCCGATCACAAAATAATTCACTAAGGCAGCAATTACCGGCGGCATTACGATACCATATATAATCAGATAGGCCGGATACTCTACTTTTAATATTGGCAGGGAAAAATAGCGGACAGCGTCAGCCATCTGAATATCCACTCCACAGGGCAGGAAGCCAAGAACCGTTCCTATCACTCCTCCTAATGAGGTAACAGCAACCGGCAGCATCAGATAATGAAACACTAATTGCTTTCTTTTCACTCCCAATGCATATAACGCACCGATGACGCTGCTCTCCTGCTCAATTCCATGTATGACAAAAACGGAAATTACATAGGTAAATAAAGCCATTACAATGACGCCCGCAGCTATTCCCGCATATTTATTAATGGTGACATCATTTACAGAAGCACCGATCCTCATATTGTTATCCCGTGGTATAAAGTAGGTCAGATTATCGTAATCAAACTGAAAATAGTCAGTAATTAATTCATCTGCTTTCTTCTGCAAGCCGGTAGCGCCGGAGGATATCTTAGCCGAGCCATCCTTTGCCTTTGCCGTCCCCTCCAGGTATGCCTTTACACCATCCCGGTAGGACTCCAGCTGCATCAGCTGCTGCTTCGACATGGCTAAGAAATTACCCAGGGCAGCATTGGTCACGCCATAAGCCTTAATGATATCATCCAACTGCCCTTCATACGCTTCCTCAGTGA
>JARKQP010000006.1 GCA_029974875.1 Mobilitalea sp. | reverse complement strand
TGATGTTTACATCAGTGAAAGAAACCTTGAAGATGCAAAGCTTGGAGATGTAAAAAATGGAGATGTAAAAAATGAAGATGAAAAGCTTGAAAGTGCAAAGCATGAAGATGTAAAGCATGAAGATGAAAAGCTTGAATATGCAAACTTTAAAGATGTAAACCTGAAAGCTATAAATCTTGACCGTTACCGCAGGCAGACTGTTTCGATGATATTTCAGTCATTCCAGCTATTACCGCTTTTTACTGTTATCGAAAATGTCTGTTATCCTATGGAACTCAATGGCATGCATCCCAAGGACGCAAAGCAGAGGGCAGAGCAGCTGCTTCTTAGTGTAGGCATTACATCCGAAAAAGTGAAGCGCTTTCCTTCGAATTTGTCAGGGGGAGAGCAGCAGCGTGTTGCGATTGCGAGAAGCCTGGCCTCAGGAGCTAAGATCCTGCTTGCCGACGAGCCTACAGGAAATTTGGATGTTGCAAATACTGAGAATATAATGGCATTGCTCAGTAAACTTGCACATGGGGATGGTTATTGCGTCATCGTTGTAACACATGACCTGGACGTAGCCAAAGCAGCAGATGTCAGGTATAAAATGAAGGGAGGTGTAATTTCCATTGAATGAGGGAAAATAATAAGCACCTGATATATAGAAATTTAACGGGTTACTGAAAAGGAGGAAAATGAATGAAAAAGATAGTACCATCATTATGGTTTGGTGACAATAACTGCGAAGAAGCAATTAATTATTATGTGAATTTATTTCCCAATTCTGAAATACAGAAAATTGAAAGATATCCTGATGAAAATCTGGATGAGCATTTTAAAGGGATGTCCGGTAAAATAATTACTGCCGAATTTACACTGAACGGACAAAAGCATCTTGCGCTGGATGGTGGTCCGTATTTCCATTTTAACGAAGCCATATCAATGACAATAGAATGTGAAGACCAAGAGGAGATCGACTACTTTTGGGATAAGCTATCGCATGTCAAAGAGGCAGAGCAATGTGGATGGGTTAAGGATAAGTTTGGTCTATCCTGGCAGATAGTGCCCTATAATATGGGAGATTTAGTTAAGACGGATGCTCAAATGCAAGCAATGATGAAAATGAAAAAGATCATTATCAAGGAACTTGAGAAAGCGGGATCAATTTAATACAAGTAACGGGGAGGCGCTGTCTTTACAAAAAAGTCAGCGCCTTGAAAAAGGGGCGGGTCTATTCATTCCTGTCCGCCGTCCTTATCTCGAAATAATAATGTTCGGTGGTGAGGTCAAGTGTCACCCTGTCAATGTCGTTTGCCAAATCAAAACCGCAATTTTGGCGCACAATTTCAATCAGATCTGTATTAATAAGCTCTGCGGTAAGCTCGCGGAGGGTAAGGTTGCTGCCGAGCCTCGTCACCATATCGTAGCCCTGTACGCCCACATTGTCAGAGCCGGTGCAGGTAAAATCAAAACTGGGCTGCTTGTGCATATCGGTCTTTACCGTAATGGCTCCACCGGCAGGGATAGTAACTTCAAAAGACAGGTACATCACACGGTCAAAGCTAAGGGCTTCAGAAATCATATCGTCCATGCGTCCCCACTGATAGCGGTCAGGCCCGGACTCTGAAAGCAGTCCATAAGCGAGCATAAACTCCGAAACGGCGCCCGAGAACATCTCCTGGGACACGGTAAGACTATTATCCTCGCCATACATACGGAAAAAATCCGTAACCAGCAAGTCCAGCACGTCGGACAGCACCGCTTCTGAACGTGTAACGGTGGCGGATACCCCCTCCAACTCGTTGCCACCCTCGCAGGCGCCGTTTTTGTAGCCCTGCAAGGTGTAGTCTCCGATATCATCCCCAATGACAATCAAAACCTTAGCTTCTGTTTCCCGTCTCATATTGTCCGGCACAAAATAGCTGTATCGGCGAAATCCATTTTCACCAAGCTCTCCGCCGTTGAAACCATAGCTTAAAATGGTGGTTTTATTAGGGTCTATGGTAAAGGAAATTGCCTGCGTTGCGGCGGGATATTCCCCGGTAGGAGCTTCAAAATCGGTGAAGGTATAGACAGTTACTGGCATACTCAACACAGGATACTCCCCAAATGCCCCTGCCTGGTAACTGCCGTCCTGTAAGAGTGTTTTATAACCCTCCCAGCTATCCAGCTTTGCAAGGTTAAGGCTGCCTTGCTCCTCGCCGCTTACACCGGTAAAGCCTCCGGAATAGCCGCCGGCATACAGGCTTGGTACAATTTCCTGTCCGCCCACTGTAACGGTTGGCATCAATTTTTCCAAGTCTTGAAAGCTGCTGGCAAATGGATAGATAGCAGTAACTGTTTTCTCCATGGCAGAATCATTGTAAAGGGTATAGCTGTCGCTCACCTCTGTGCCCCAAACACGCAGATTATCTTTGTTTGCCAAAGCAAAATCATAGGCAATGCTGCGGGTAGCCGAAATGTCATTATCAGCTTGGGCGAGGGTGAGGGGAAACAACGGTCCTGCATAAGACATGAAAATACTGCCCTCCCCATGCCCGGAGCCGCCCGCTCCTGAATTACCACCCAAGGGCAGCCTATTTTGTAGCAGTGCCACACTGCCGATGCCTAACATAAGCACAGCGCAAGCGGCAATAGCTGTCCATTTTTTCCAAGCAATAGATTGTTTTTTAAGGGGAGTGGCGGCGGCCTCCTCTATATATTCCTGTCGGACATCTGTGATGGCATCAAAAATCTCTTTTTCTTTCATAGGGAAATCCCCTCCTTTTCCAAGAATGCTTTCAAACTCTGGCGTAGTCGGAATAAACGGCCTGCCAGTTTATTGGGGGATGTTTCACATTCTTTGGCAAGTACATTCACTGCATCTGAAAACCAGTACCGGCGCAAGAAAAGAACACGGTCATCCACAGATAGGCTGCTCAGCCAACGGTCAATGGCAAAAGCAAGTTCTTTTCCTTCCAATTCACTCTCCACATTATTGTTTGCCGGAATACAATCGGTCAACTCAGAAAGCAGTAGCTCTGCACCGTTATAGCGTTTTTTGGCTCGTTGCTTATGCCAGCGGTTGATAGAAAGATTGCGTGTGATACGTCCAAGATATGCCCGCAGGGAGTTAGGCTGCTGGGGCGGTATGGTGTTCCAGGCGCTATGGTATGTGTCGCTTACGATTTCCTCACTATCCTCGCGGTCAGATAGAATGTTAAAGGCAATTTTGTGAAGCAATTTCCCGTACTTTGAATCGGTTTCACTGATTGCCGCTTCTGCTCTGGAATTATATAGAGCAATAATATCCATGTCCTCCATGTGCATCCCCTTTCTATCGGAATTTGAAGTCCCTCACCTATATAGACAGGATTTTTTGAAAAATATTCGCAGGTTTGTTGCATTTATTATATCACTTGTTTATGAATAGCTCCACAACGTATCATGGCTGCCCCTTCTAGGATCGATTTATGCGGTATAGAATTTGGAAGCCTTGAGGAAATTTAATCAAAGTTTTTATTCATTGACTTTGCTACATCGATTAGCATATAGTATTATTGTATTTTGGTAATCAAATATGTATCTGCATTGTTTATGCGATGCTTGATCCTAGGGGGGAACTATAATATGTTTATTCATTGTAAAAACAGAAAGAAACCAAAAACCGTCTCATTAATTCTATGCCTATTCCTGCTATGCCTGCTTCCTGGATGTGAGTTAAGGAAAACTGCCAACGAGTCCAATAGTGACCAAGTTACTTTGACGCCAGAACCCACCAGCACTGACAAGGTTTCCGACAAAACGGAGGAAGCAAATCCGAATAAAAATGAAGTGACGGTTGCTCCGTCTGAAGCTGCTGAAATTGCTGAGGATCCTAAGCTTGAAGATTTTTCGGAAATGGATAAGTATTTTAAAGATTATACCTTTGATATTTCATATGACGAGAAATTAGAATTTTATGAACGGACTTATAGTATTCATGGTGCATATGATTTGAATGGGGATGGGGAAGCGGATAAGATAAGTGCTGTATTAAAAGCTGACTATGAGGAAGATAATTATATAGAAGTAAATGGTATAAAAGTGACATTAGATCCAGGCAACCCATCCGGTGAAATGAAGATTATTGATTTGTATAGCAAGGACAGCTATGTCGAAGTTGCTATTTTTGATGACGGTCCTAGTGGGGATCCTAATCTTATATTCTTTCGATATGATGGGAAAGAGCTTTATTCTATAGGATCAATCGATAGGTATGCATTGATGGATGGACAGGGAAAATTCATATCTTGGTTCCATCTGGCAAATAATTTTAAACCACAATTTTTTTCTGCATGGGGAGAATTTAAGAACAATAAATATGTCATCACTAATCATGATGTAGAACAAAACATAGGGAAAACCTATGAAGTTGATGGCAGCGGCTATTTTATACCCTTGGATAAAAGTCCGGAAAACTATTTTGAGCATACGGTGTGGGATTTCGAAGCCATGAGGGAATTTAAAGCAACGAAGATAAAGCTCCTAGATATCCATTTTGAGGAGGATGACCGGATCCTAAACTGGTTCTATGTTGAACTGCCGGATGGGGATAGGGGATTGCTGTATTTTTGGATAGGGGATTGAGTTAGGGAGCCGCTCTCCCACTTCTCTAACAACTATATAAGGAAAGGTGGTGCTTGAATGAAAAGCTTTGAACAGCAAATCGATGAACTGGCGGGCATAATTGAAAAAAATAAGAATATCTGTGTCTTTTCTGGGGCGGGCATCAGCGTACCGTCTGGAATTCCGGATTTTCGGTCAACAGGCGGTCTTTATAGTACCCAGGATGAAAGCGGTTATTCACCGGAGGAGATGATCTCCCATACCTTTTTTGTCCAAAAGCCTGAGATATTCTACCGTTTTTACAAGGAAAAGATGATTTACAAGGATGCAAGACCCAACATTGCCCATCGTTTCTTTCCCCTGCTTGAGCAAGCCGGCAAGCAGGTTCCTATCGTAACGCAGAATATTGACGGCCTTCATACCCTGGCAGGGAGCAAGGAGGTATTTGAGCTGCACGGCAGCATTTACCGGAACTATTGTACAACCTGCGGCACGTTTTACGGCCTGGATGAAGTCCTGTCCCAGCAGGGCGTTCCGCATTGCAAAAAGGACAGTGGCATAATCAAGCCGGATGTGGTGTTGTATGAGGAGCCGTTGGATGGTGATACGATACAAAAGGCAGTTTCGGCCATTGCTAATGCAGAGGTGCTGATTGTGGTCGGAACCTCGCTTACAGTATATCCGGCAGCCTCCTTTGTGGAGTACTTCCGCGGGAAGCACATTGCGGTGATGAACAAATCAACCACTCATTTAGACCATTCTGCAGAATTTGTGTTTGATTGTGGAGCAGAGGTATGTACCCAGAGGCTGGGGGAAATACTTGGGCTGTTATAGTTTTTTCCAAGGGTTGAGGGGGTCGGGCATATAGTCTGGATAGTACAGTATAGTAAGGGATAAACCGTTTTTATAATATTAAAAAGAAGCATGTCATGAGACTTTGTATTTGCAAAAAGCCCGGGACATGCTTCTTTTCATGAGCAGAATAACCTCAATAAGGGGATCAATACCAATCAAAAAAAACCACTAATACGTAACGGATTCTTACATAGATAAGTACAAAAGTCATCTATATAATGATAAACATAAAGGGAGCGCATTTACAGAGTACATATGGCAGTTTTAAATGAAACGTGTTACAGAAGCGCTTTGGAGGAGAGAGCAAACCATGGAAAAGACTAAAATCAACGTGACGGGACTTGATGTAAAGATTGGAATCGCAGTAGCTATTTGTCTGTTGACGGCTAAACTAATACCGGAAATTCAATATATGGCAGCATGCTTTGCGGCAATTTTATGTATGCAGGACGAGGTGAAAGTGGGCTGGAAAACCGGTGTGATCCGTGTGACATTAACAGCAGTAGCAGGGATAACCGGAGTAGCAATCATACTGCTTAACCATGCGATAGGAAATGAGTGGATTTTTATTGTGCTCGTATTATTTGGGGTCATTCTTACCCTATGGGGATGTAAGCTTGAGAAAGTGCCCTATATCACTGCAAGACTTGGTGCACTCACCTTTGTGCTTATCGTAATGATGTCAGGTGAAACAACAGGAGTAAAATACGCAGTCATGCGTTTGGCAGGGACATTCTATGGTGTATTGGTTTCCCTGGCCATTACCTGGATTTTTGGATTATTCCGGTTAAAGAAGAGAAATAAAGCAGAAATATCATCTGATATACCTGAGGAGGCTGCCACGGCCCTGGGTACAGCCAAGCGCCAGGTTTTCAATCCATACCTTCCCTTAAATGAGTATATTCCGGATGGTGAGCCCCATGTTTTTGAGGGGAGGCTATATATCTTTGGTTCCCATGACGAAGAAGGAGGAGATAAATTCTGCCCCCTGGATTATGTGGCCTGGTCTGCACCGGAGCATGACCTCTCGGATTGGACTTCCCATGGTGTAATCTATCGGAAGGAGCAGGATCCGGCAAATAAGGATGGAAGCTATCGGTTATATGCACCTGATGTAGTGAGGGGGAAGGATGGGCGGTATTATCTGTTCTATTGTCTCGACCTGATCCCACAGATATCCGTAGCGGTTTGTGATGAGCCAGCAGGAAAATATGAGTATTTAGGAACGGTACATTACCCGGACGGCGTGGTATTAAAGGAAAATATGCCTTTTGATCCTGCGGTAATTAATGATGATGGGCAGATTTATCTTTATTATGGATTTGCACCTACTTTTCAAATTCATGGAGACCATGATAAAAATTGCCCGGGCTGCAGCTGTGCCTTGCTGGAGGATGACATGCTGACAGTAAAACAACCGCCGGTAGTTGTCATTCCGTCAAAGGAATATGCCAAAGGGACCGGCTTTGAGGAGCATGCGTTTTTTGAAGCGGCATCGGTCCGCAGGATTAATGGGACTTACTACCTTGTTTATTCCTCGGCAGAGGTCCATGAACTGTGCTACGCAGTAAGCAGCTATCCAAATAAAAACTTCACCTATGGAGGCGTAGTTATCTCAAATGGGGATGTTGGAATTAAGGGGCGTTCCTTAGAAGAAAGTGTATGGGCTGCGGGTAATAACCACGGTGGCCTGGTGGAGGCAGGGGGGAGATGGTACATATTCTATCATCGGCATACCCATGGAACTATGTTTAGCCGCCAGGGCTGTGCAGAACCGGTTGTGATTGATGACGAAGGAAGAATCCGGCAGGTGGAGATGACTTCCAGCGGCCTTACGGGCGCACCTCTGGAAGCAGCAGGTGAATATCCAGCGGCCATTGCCTGTAACCTATGGGGTGAAAATGGTGCAAAAAGTCCGGTTTTTGGCAAGATAACAGAGGATGCACCGATTATATCCAGTGAAGGAGGAAAACAATTCATATCCCAAATGGAAGCTGGAACCGTTATTGGTTATAAGTATTTTCGGTTTAAAGGGAAGACCAATATCAGTCTTACCTACCGGGGAAATGCAACCGGAAGTATTGAAATAAGGGATTCTTATGACGGGAAGGTGTTAACTGCCGTTACGATTGCTCCTGCCGGGACATGGACTACTGCATCAGCTGAACTGGATATGGAAGGTGATTCGGCCATGTTCTTACGCTATCATGGAACAGGCAGTATGCAGCTGCTCAGCTTCCGGTTTGATTCATAATAGTTTCTAACTATATTAAAGGAAAGGTGCACAAATGGAAAAAGAGATTTTGTTTGAAGCGAGGCATATACATAAGGCTTTTGGCCCTACCATTGCGCTAAAAGACGTGGAGTTCGTTTTGAGGCGGGGAGAAATCAGGGGTCTTGTAGGTGAAAACGGATCCGGGAAATCAACTATCATGTCTATCGCATCGGGAATGCAGCCCGCCACCAGCGGAGAAATGCTATTTCACAAAAAGCCCTGGAAGCCACAAAATATGGTTGATGCACAGGAAGCAGGGATATCCATGATTCTTCAGGAAGCAAATACATTGCCGGGTGTAAGTGTCGCCCAGAATATTTTTGCCGGCCATGAAAGTGATTTTTCGAAATTCGGTTTATTCCATAGGAACAAGATGGTAAACGAAGCGCAGAAGCTCCTTGATAAGTTTGGGATATCCCATATCCATGCCGGGGACTCAATCAATAGATATAACTTTGAAGACCGGAAGCTGATGGAAATTGTCCGTTGTGTGACAGAAGAGACCCAGATCTTAGTCGTGGATGAAACCACTACGGCTCTTTCCTTGGAAGGGCGCCAAATTCTCTATAAAATAATTCATAAAATGGCGGAAGAAAATAAAGCGGTTGTATTTATTTCCCATGATATGGATGAAATCCTGGATCAATGCAATGTGCTTACGGTGTTACGTGACGGGCAGATCATCGGCGACATCAGCCCGGAGGATATGTCGGCAGCAAAGAAGGATCCCCTAAGGCGGATAGAGGTTATGAAAAAAGCCCGCTACATGATGGTAGGGCGTGAAATAGGAGAGAAATATTACCGCGAGGATTACGATACCTCCCATAGCAACCAGGTAGCCCTTGAGCTGAAAAATATTACCTTCGGTTCCATCAGGAATTTTTCCCTGAAGCTCCATGCAGGTGAAATTGTAGGCTTTGGCGGGCTGTCCGGCTGTGGGATGCATGAAATTGGACGGGCAGCCTTTGGTCTGGAAAGGATAAAAAAAGGCTCGGTGCTGCGGAAGGGGAAGCAGATTAGGGATCCTCTCATAGCAATCCAGCAGGGCATCGGATACATCAGCAAAAACCGCGATTCAGAGGCGCTAATCCTGGAAGGCTCCATTGGAGACAATATCGCGCTTCCCTCCCTTAAGACCTTATCCCGCCATACCTTTATCAATCCTAAGAATGAAAAAAAGCTGGTTAACAGCCAGATCAATGCCTTTTCCATTAAGTGCCATGGCGGTAGGCAGTGGGTGAACACTCTTTCCGGAGGTAATAAACAAAAAGTATCCTTTGCAAAATGGACAGCCAAAGACAGTGAGGTCTTCATCATGGATTGTCCCACCAGGGGTGTTGACATCGGTGTCAAGCAGTCGATGTACGCATTGATGGAGGACATGAAAAAGCAAGGGAAGGCTGTTTTGATGATCAGCGAGGAATTAAGTGAGCTGGTGGGCATGGCAGACAGGTTAATCATCATGAAGAACTATGAAGTGACCAGGGAGTTTGTTCGTTCGCCGGAGCTGAAGCAGACGGATATCATTGAATATATGCTATGAAAAGGAAGCAGTGCTGATGAAAAATATAGGAATACTAAAAAAAGATTGGTTAAGGTTTCATATAAACGATTTATTTGCATACAGCGGATTTGTATTATGTGTCCTGATTTTCTCCATATTACCGCCCATCATAAAGGATGTTAACATACTGGATCCGGGCGGGCTGGCGTTCCGGAGCATCGTATATGACGCCGTCATGTATTCGATTTTAGCCAGCGGAGCTGTATTTATCTATTCTCTGGGGGCTATGGATATCTCTGTCGGGGCACAGATGTCCCTGTATGCCATATTGCTAATCCATATCTATAATACAAGGGGCTCCACCCCCGGCTCCATCCTCCTTGGAATGGTGCTCATCACTGCCATAGCCATGGTCTGCGGAGCGGTGAACTCAATCATAGCCCACATACTGGAGATGAGGCCCATTATCACCTCGTTAATCCTGCAATTCTTCATCTATGGCATTGCAGCGGTAATGATGAAGCATTGGAACCCGGACAGCGCGGCCATGTCCTTTGATATCGGCACGGCAAGTAAGACGCATTTCGCAGTGCTGAGGAATTCCTGGGTCCAGATCGGGATCTTAGTTGTGATAGTAATATTATTTACATATCTATTTAACTTTACCAGGCTGGGCAAATATACAAAGGCGATTGGGGCAAACAGCACCTGTGCCAGCCAGGTGGGAATCCATATCGTTAAGTACAGGCTGCTCGCTTATCTGGCCTTTGGGATAGCCATTGTAGCAGCGTCACTCCTATTTGTTGCAAACACAGGCTCCACCACCTCTACCGCAGGAAAGGGCTATGAGATGAAGATCATGATCTCGCTTATTATAGGAGGCATGCCCCTGTCCGGCGGCATGAAATCAAAGATAAGCAGTGCCATCGTTGGCGGCTTCACCTATGCATTAATCAGCCGGAGCTTCGTCTATCTGGGAGTACCGGACAAGTTCACGACAATGTTTGTGGCATTGATCTATATTGTAGTAGTACTGGTCACCTGTAAAAGCAAGGATAAGGTGTTACCTAGGTAAATGAAAAGGGTTTAAACTGGCAGAAGGCCAGATTAAATAATAAAGCATTGGAGGTTAGGATTATGAAATTTATGAAAAAATTTGTATCAGTCCTGTTAATATTAGCTTTCATAGTGGGAAGCTTCGCAGGATGCAGTAGCGGCAAAGAGGCAGCCTCGAACAGCAATGGGACGGATGATGGCAATTCCGAAGCATCATCAAATGAAAGCCCTGATGATGGAGCCGGAGACAAAGAGCAGGAGCAGAAGTACAAAATCGTAGTATTTACCTTAAAATCAAGCGGACAGCTGAACGACGCATTTGAGGCCTTCCTTGGAAGCATATCGGAGGAGCTGGGCTTTGAATATTCCGTAAGGTATAAGGGAGATGACGGCAGCGAGCTTTTAAGCAAGATCCAGACAGCAATTTCGGAAGGATACCAGGGTATTATTACAATGAAGGACGAAGGAAATACCAACGAAATTGTAGCGTTATGTGAAGAAAACGGCGTATACTACGGGAATATCTGGAACAACCAGGGTTCCTCATTAAATGCCAGCAGCGGCGGCTATGCATTCCTTAACAGCCCCTATTTTGTCGGAGGCATGACGGATTGTGAAGATGACATGGCGACGGAAGCAGCGGCTTACTGTGATGCGGTAGCCAAGGCCTATGCAGCCTTACCGGAGGACCAGAAGGAAGGCTCCATCGGATTCGTTACCATGCCGCCTGCATGGCAGCCGAACCAGGTTACGGCAGTCGAGGGTATGTACCAGAAGCTGAAGGCATCTGAGGCAGAGGGCGGATATGGTATTCCAGATTCGGCATTTGCGGTAAATGGGCTGGAAAAGCGTCAGGAGGAAGAAAGGTTCGCCGGAAAACCGGTTCCTGCCGGATCCTATATCTGGCCTTCCATGGACGTCACCAGCAAAAAGCTGGAATCAAAATATTTTGATACAAACCCTAATATGCAATTATTAATCTCAACCTTAGCTTACAGCTTTATCAATCCTGCATTAGACTCCGCCAATAAGCTCTCTTCCATGAGGGTATGGGTGACCGGATTTGATAATGAGCCAGCTTTAATTAACAATTTTGGTACCAAGGGTAACCAGACCTATCAGGGCTCCCGCACCGCACCCGTAGAATCTCTGGCGATGCCACTGGTCCAGATCCTTGATAAGCTTGCCGGTTATTCTTACCCGGACAAGGAAGAAGCGATGGCTGAATTTGCAGAGATTACGGATGAGAATAAGATGAAGCTGAAGAATACCCAGCTGAAATATTCATCTACCATGGTAATCACCTCGGATGAAGAGATGGATGCTTACCTGAACCATAATGTATATGGCTCGGCGAAGGGGGAAGATTCCCTGGTCGATGCTGCAACGCTGAAGGAGCTTATGGTTACCTATAACAGCGGAGCGACCTATGAAAAGCTGGTAGAGACATTCAGTAATAACAGTACCCTGGTCACCATGGAAAAAGTATTAGAAAACGCCAACAAATAAATAGGCTCATTAGTCTGCCCCACGGCAACGCTCCTGTTGCCGTGCAGGCAGGCATTAGAGGGGAAAAAGCATGGAGAAAAAGAAAAATACGGCTATGGATATAGTGGGGCGGATTGCAGGCACATTATTTATTCCCGCGGCCATCTATATCGTTTTATTTATTGTAACCCGGGTTAACGGGCAGACCTATTTTGGGGATACCAATACCTGGAGGAATATCATCCAGAATACCGGCGCATCAGCTACCATAGCCTTTGCTCTGGCGACGCAGATCAAGAATGGCAGGTTTGATTTTAGCGGTGGGGCAATCATGACCCTTGGAGCCTTAGTTTCGATCTATATTGCTAACCGTTTCCTGCATAACGGAATCTTCTATCTGGCGGTGAGCATAGCCGTATGTACCGCCCTGAGCATGGTTGTGGCATTCTTATATGTCAACGGAAGGATACCGATTGTTATCTGTACTGTTGGTGCCGCTATATTTTTTGAATCCCTGACCCTGATCTTCAACCGGGGGCAGGGGGCGACCATATCAAGCGACCCTGTCTTGAATTTTCTCGGGAAAAAAGAAGGGCCTTTACTTGTGGTAATGATAATTTCTGCAGCCATCTATTTGATATTTACAACCTTCACCGTAGCCGGAAAAAGGGCGGAGCTATTAGCCAGCAACCAGGCTGCGGCAGTCAATATTGGCATAAATGAAAAGAAAAATGTAATCCAGACATTCGTCGTCTCCGGTATCCTATATGGCATAGCCTCTGTTGTATTTGCTTCCCAGGCATTCCAGGTAGATGTTGTACCCTCCGTATTAGGTACTGTATCGGTGGCTTTTACATCCATGCTTCCGGTATTCATGGGATTTTTTATAGGAACCTTTTCCGTTGGTGCGGTAGGAATCATCTTCTCATCCCTTGCAGTAGGCATTTTACAGTATGGAATTGATGTAATTGCGCCTACCGGCTACGCCGGAGCCTTTAAAAATGTTATTATGGGTCTTTTTATGATTGTTTTCTTCCTGGTATCGCGAAAAGGCAATCGAATAATCAAGTGGATCATAGAAAAGATAAAATCGGGAAATGATATCTCCGGGGCTGCGGAGGGTGTCTAGAATATATGGATCGGGGTCATGACAGGTAAACCCGGGTATATTGAACTAGAAATCTAAGGTAAGACATGATTACATACGGTCGAAAGGAAACACATAATATGAAAGAAGCTTTTATCAAGGTAGACAGCGTGGATGTGGAAGGGCGTGTGAACCCTATTGGAATTGACAATAAAACACCTGTATTTCATTACACCACATCAAGTAATGATAAAGGTAAGGGTATTATCTATCATCAGATCATAGTGAAAAGTGGAAGAAAGACCATGTGGGACAGTGGAAAAATGCAGGCAGATGATTATCCCTATATCATATATTCCGGTCCTGAACTTCAGCCAAAAACAGAGTATGGTGTTTCTGTCCGTGTCTGGGACGAACAAAACCAGGAAAGCCCCTATAGTATTCCCGTACTATTTGAAACAGGATTGATGGAAGAAGGCTTCCTCGCTGATTGGGTGGAGCCGGAGCAAAGGGACGCCATAGAAGAGGAGGAGATCCCCTACTTTCATGTATTCCGGCCGGATCCGAAGCACTATGGGGGACATGTGAGGTGCCTGCCGGCACAGAATATCCGAAAAGCTTTCTTTATTGATAGAAAAGTTAGGAAAGCCCGTATATATGCATCAGCCCACGGCATCTATGAGCTGTTTGTGAATGGGGAGAAAGCGGGAAATACCTTTTTAGATCCAGGGATCAGTACATACCCTAAGTTTTTATATTATCAAACCTATGATGTGGGCAAACATCTGAAATCAGGTGAGAATGTACTCTCAGTAACTGTAGCTGATGGCTGGTGGATTGGCAGGATCGGGCTGATAGGCAGCAGCTGCCAGTATGGCAACCGCTTGGGCCTGATACTCCAGCTGGAGGTTGATTATGAGGATGGAACCAGGCTGGTAATATGCAGTGATGATAGCTTCCGCTGCCATGAGTCGGAAACCCAATATGCAGATTTGTACATTGGGGAAAAGCGGGATAATACCAAAGAGCAGCAGGGGTGGACAAGGGAAGGCTTTAACGATGCCTCCTGGGCGCACTGCAGGGGAGCAGACCTTACCAAGGACAACCTGATTGGCCAGCCAATCGACGGTGTCATTGAATATCAGGCGTTAATTCCGGAGCGTTGGATTACCTCCGGCAAGGGTGAATGCATTATTGACTTTGGGCAGGTAATTGCGGGAACAGTAGAAATGACTGTAAACGGAGCAGAATATCAGGAAATTACCTTGGAATACTGTGAAGTGCTTGATGTGGAAGGAAATTATCTGCGTAATATCATGGGGCGGAATAAGGATCAGACAGATGTCTTGGTCTGCCGGGAAGGTATCCAGACCTGGAGGCCTTCCTATACCTACCATGGATTCCGGTATGTCAGGCTGACCGGAATAGAAAAAGGCCGGATAATAAAAATAAATGCTATCGTGTTAACTACACAGATGCAAAAGACCGGTGAATTCCATTGTTCTGACGAAGGGCTAACACGGCTTCATCAGAATATCGTATGGAGCCAGCGGGGAAACATGGTATCTATTCCTACGGATTGTCCCCAACGGGAGAAGATCGGATGGACGGGGGATATACAGATCTTTGCAAAAACAGGAGCCTTTAATTATAATATTAGAAATTTTCTTGAAAATTGGCTGATGAACCTAAGGGCGGAACAAAAGGAAAACGGAGCAATACCGGTTATCATCCCGGCTTTTCCAAAGCAGGAATGGATGCAGCGGCAAATCGGGGGTGGGGATATCACATCCTCAGGCTGGAGTGATACCTGCGTTATATTACCTTGGTATCTGTATCAATGCTATGGAAATATCAGCGTCTTAAAAGAGAATTTTAATTGTATGAAAAGGTATTTGGAATTCGTTCAGTCACAGGCGGAGATGAAACCGGACAACTATGATACACTTAGTGATAAGCAAAAGGAAAGGAATCCTTATCTGTGGAATAAAGGCTATCATTTTGGCGACTGGTTAATACCCAGCCTTCAAAAACTTCCACAGGGTATCGATGAAGGAAGGCGGCAGACCCGGGCTGTGGTAGGAAGCGCCTGGTATGCAATTACAGTGGAAGCCTTTATCAGGGTATGTCAGGCGTTGGAAAGCAATGCCGGCTGGAAGCTGAAAAAAATAATTGCTGAAAAAGAAAAACTATTAAAAAAAATAAGGCAGGCAATAAAGGAGGAATACATAGAAAAAGACGGAAGCATTGCCGGCGGCAAGCTTCAAGGTTTATATGTGATGGTTTTAAGGTCAGGAGCAGCAGAAGGTAAATTAAAAAAGAAAGTAGCTGATAAATTGGCTACTTTAATTTATGAAAATGGAAAGTGCCTGGACACGGGCTTTTCTTCTGTCGGATTTTTATTGGATGTACTTTCGGATAATGGGTATAAAGACATAGCGTATGAGCTGTTGTTCCAGACAAAGAGCCCCTCCTGGCTATATATGGTTGAGCATGGGGCTACAACTATTTGGGAAAACTGGGAAGCTATCACACCGGAAGGAAAGCTTACGGATTCCTCCTATAATCATTATGCTTATGGCTGTGTCGGGGATTGGATCTATCGCAATGTTGGTGGAATCACGGCAGGAAAGCCCGGCTACAAGCATATTATCTTCTCACCGGATTTAAAATGCGGCTTAACCCATGTAATGAGCAGCCATATAACTCCATTCGGTAAAGCAGCCTGTGAATGGCAGATCGTTGATAAGGAGTGTACTATCAACCTTGAGATACCGGTTAATACAACTGCAGAGCTTAGGATCGGTGAAGTAGCAGTGAATCTGGTTTCCGGAAAATATTATTTTAGTGTCCAGGTTCCCTGACGGGTAATAGAATAAATAATGCACCAAAATATAAAGCAGGCTTGCACAAGAACAGTAGTGTAAGCCTGCTTTATGGTAGCTACCTTTATAATTCTATTTCTTAATGGATGGGCGTATTATTTAGGCTCATTCTTTTCGTAAAGCTCTTTATACTGTATCGGTGTCATGCCATAATATTGTTTAAAGGATTTATAGAAATGGCTGTTATCCGTATAACCGATTTCTTCCACGATTTCAGAAATTGATTTTTTTGATTCTAACAAAAGGGCAGAAGCCTTTTGGAGCTTAATTGTTTTTATGATTCCTGAGAAGTTCTGTCCGGTAAATTTTTTAACCAGCCGGGACAGATGGGCCTCACTATAGTTAAAAAACCTGGCTGTATCCGAAAGGGTGAGGCTATTATAATTACCCTGTATGTACCGCAGGATAGCGGTTATGCTTTCGTTTTCAATATTATCCGTAGCTTCGCCGATAGTAAAATGGTATTCGTGCCTTCTCAAAAGCTCAAGCATAAACGATTCAAACAAATTATTGATATAACGCCGGGAAAATTTTTTGGGCCGCTGCTCTTCTTCAATCATCTGATGGAGCAGTTGCCTGAAGATATCTTCTCCGTCAGTTTTACAGAGTATGTAAGGAGAGGTTCCTTGCTTATGACGGTACAGGTTCTTGGTAAAAAAGTCAGATATGATATCATTATTTCCATAGATATTAGCAAAGGTATTTTGAAAAGTTGAGGTGCGGACAAGTATGTTGTAGACAATAGAATCATGGCTGTTGATGACAAACTGGTGAGGAACGTCAGGAGCCAGAAAGCAAAGATCCCCTTTCCTCAGCATCAGGCTGGTGCCCTCAACGATGTTTTCAAAATAGCCTTCAAGAACAAAGGAGATTTCGAAAAACTGATGGGTATGCTTTGGTTTTGAAAGGTATCTAAGATTACTGCGGACAGAAATATCCATACCGCTGCTTAAGTACCGCTCCTCTGTAAGCTTGGAATTTTGGACATTGTTCCAGAATTCACAAAAGCTAGCACCTATATCCGGGTATTTCTCGGCTAAGGCTTTCATGGAAGGGGAGTAATCGTCTGGGGTATTCAGGATAGTGATATTATTACGGTATTTTTCGTATATAAATTCTTCCAATGGGCTTAAATACTCTTTTTCTATATGATGGAATGGTATGGGCTCCATATAATTCCCTCCGCTTAGGCTCATAGAATAATTATCTTCCAATGAGATTTTTAGAAGCTGTTTTATGGCTTCTATTATATCACATTTCTGGATATGGGACAATTATAATACTAATAGAAAATACCCCAGCCTCCACATCTGAAAATATCCTGTTTGCGACGGGAAAACTTGTTGCTGGACAATGTTGGGGAAGTAATTGAAAGCACATTTTTAGCTCTTCACTCGATATTTGCGTGACGCGCGAACATTGTGCCGTTGGTCTGGCCCAGCTTTTCCATTAATGCCATTATTAATGCATCGTAAACTAACAAGCTTAATTGCTCATATGACGACCCCATTGGTTGGATGGAGGTTATCTTCTTTCCGCCATTTTGGACCTTTTGGGAAGCTCCGGGCAATATGATGATAACATCGGCCAATTTCGCAAGGGTTGACGTATTATCTATCGTGTTAAGGGCGACTCTCATGCCATGGCTTTTGGCCTTTTCACCTGCGGCGACCAGGCTTTTTGTCTCACCGGAGCCGGAGCCGATCAACAGTAAATCGCCGGCATTGGCGTGTGGTACAGTCACATCACCGAGCATGTGTACATCCTTACCCAAATGCATCAACCGCATAGCAAAGGCCCGGATTGCCAATCCGGACCGGCCGGCACCGGCTACATAAATCCTTTTAGCTGCAGCGATTTCATTAACAAATTGCTCCAGCTGCTGATTATCAATTTTTTCTGCATGCTGCTTTAGTTCGTCCAGAATGTTAACCAAATTATTTTTTATATTCATTGCTTTGCCTCCTGTATCTGATTGTATATTTTTTGGGCTTCCGCCGCCGGATCTGCCGCATTTATAATGGCTCCGCCTACAATAATGACGTCTGGTTTCTGCGCAATATAATCGGCCAAAGTGGTGGAATCGATGCCGCCTGCGACAGCAACCCGGGTTTTTTTTGCTATTGACTTAATCTTAATCAGATCCTGCAACGGAGTGCGGCCTGACAGCTGCTGGTCGACCCCCACATGTACGGCTACCATATCTATTCCCAAAGCCTCCAGTGCCGGGATACTTTTCTCAAAGCTTTCTACACAAAGCAGGTCGGCGACGGCGGACCTCTGGTGGAGCTTAGACGTCTGGACAACCGCTCTAAGAGTTGCCTCATCTGTTACACCGAGAACGGTAACATAATCAGAGCCGGCGCGAAATGCAGAATTTGCCTCTATTGTTCCCCCATCCATGATTTTGGCATCGCAGAGAATCTCTTTATCCGGGAAATGCTTTCTAATTGCACGGACAGCTTCCATGCCGTATTCAATCAAAAAGGGTGTACCGATTTCAATAATGTCCACATGATCCGACACCCGTCCAACCAGTTCAATGGCCGCATCCAAAGTAATGTCATCTAAGGCTAATTGTAATTTCATATAAATTCTCCATTTCCGGGTAAATTAACGTTCCTGTAAAGTATACCAGATGGAAGGCTGTTTTACCATATATATGTGGGTATCATTCATTTAGCAAACCAGAATGCATAAGATATAAATATCAGTCCCAGGGAATGTACCCGCTGTTTTCAGCGAGGTATCGGATTTTTACCGGTAAACTATTTAAATGATTATAGATTACCCTTGTATAATATGGTATACATATGATAAGATATATTGGTTAGATACAACTAACCAATATATCTTAATGTTTTTTACGGACAGAAAGGAAAGCCCATCACCATGGAAATTGATTTGAATTGCCTTATCGCCCATTTCGGGAAGATTCTCTTTAAGGTACATGGGGTATACCGCTATATGATCGAGCCGGGCGCTTCCGGCAGGGAAAGATCGGCACCTTATCCGGGCATTATCTTTCCCCTGAGTGGCCAGGCGCAGTATCATTTTAACGGGGTCCCTTACATTGCTAAGCCGGGCAATGTTATTTTAGGCGGTGCGGACATGTGTCTTGATAAGAGGGTTATCGGAAATGCCAGATGGGAATTTATCTGTGTTTTATACCAGGTGTTTGGCACGGAGCAGGAGGGGATTTCCCTTCCCGGACTGCATACGGAATTAACGGTCGGGCATAGTCCGCGCCTGATGGAGCTGCTACTACGCCTTTGGAAGATATCAAACCAGCCGGGCGGTCTGCCGGCCTTTCAGAAAGAAACGCTGTTTCGCTGCGTATTGGAGGAGGTTTTTATATGCGCCCGCAACCAAGCAGAAAAAGGGGATGGGATGCTGTTTGAAAAGGTATCCACTTATATCCATGAGCATTATATGGAGGCTCTTTCCATCCATGAGCTGGCGCGGCAGAACGGTGTCAATGAAAACCAGCTTTACTACATATTTAGAAAAAATACAGGCATGGGTGCAGGGCAGTATCTGACCAATTACCGGCTGAACCGTGCCCGGGAAATGCTGGTAACAGGGCATTTACCAGTAAAGGAGATTGCAGCAGGAGTAGGTTGCCCGGATCCCCTGTATTTCAGCCGGTCCTTCCGCAAACGTTTCGGACTCTCGCCCAGTGAGGCCAGAAAAAATCAGGAATAATCCATATCGGATTCAGAATTTACCCATTCCCCCAAAAGAGGAGTTTTGGTACACTAACTATCGCAACAAGTTAGTTGGATCTAACCATATTGATTGGAGGAATAGAATTATGAAGAAATGGATTGGGATATTTATCTCGCTTGTACTTTTGACAGGGCTGTTAGCAGGCTGCAGCAGTTCGCCCGGGGACAATAGCCAGACTACGGCGACAGATAACAGTGGAGCTGCCACTGAGGATAATGACGGGGCTGCCCAGCAGGAGAGCACACCGGCTGTAACAACCCCGGACGAGGATCAGACTGGGGAAGCAGGAGAAGGAACCTGGCCGCGTACCATTACCGATGGTGCCGGAAACGAAGTTGTTCTGGAAGCAAAGCCCGAAAGGGTCGCTCTTCTCCATGTAGTGTATCTGGAGCATTTTCTGGCGCTGGGTGCACCGCCGGTGGCGGCTGCCCTTGGCAATGCGCAGGGAGATATGGAAGCGCTTGAGTCTTCCGAGCTATTATGGCCCTACTTAAAGGATGGGGATATGATTATGCTCGGTAATTCCAGGGATCTTAGTTTAGAGGCGGTCCTGGAATCCCAGCCCGATGTGATTGTGACCTTCTACAATCCGGCGGGACTTGACCAGTATGAGCAGCTGGCGGCAATTGCACCGGTGATTCAGATAAACTATGCGGATACCTGGCAGAACCAGTTAATGCTTTGTGCACAGGTAATTGGATTGGAGACAAAGGCTGAGGAGATCATTAAAAGCACCGAGCAGACAATTGCCGGTACAAAGGAAGCCCTGGCTCCTTATGCCGACCGCACCTTCGGCCTTTTCCGGACCGATGGTAAGAGCTTTATTTCTCAGGGTACAGCCAAATATTATGAGGCGTTCGGTCTGACCAAGCCGGAGGGATTTACGGATACAGCCGACACCCTTTCCCTTGAGGCTGTTGCTGAAATGAACCCATATTACATAGTGTTCCAACACAATTTTGAAGTGGCTAAGTCCTTGGTTGAAAGCGTGGAAGCAAGCTCCGTGTGGCAATCACTGGATGCCGTGAAAAATGGCCGGATCTATTACTTTGACGAAAACATGAACAGCTTTGGGCCTCTTTCCCTGACCCTTGGCGCCGAGAAAATTACGAAGCTATATACTGAGTAGAAAAATTGAACAAATGGC
>JARKQP010000942.1 GCA_029974875.1 Mobilitalea sp. | reverse complement strand
TTAGTAGAATGTGATGACCAGCTGGGCAGGCTGTTGGATAAGATGGATGAATACGGGCTGTGGGAGGATACCATGGTAATTTTGACCGCAGACCACGGAACCTTGCTGGGAGAGCATGATGAATGGAATAAAAACCGCCAGCCATTATTCCAGGAGGTAGTAAATACACCGTTTTTTGTATGGGATCCAAGGGATGGAAGAAGAGACGAGAAGGATGGATCCTTAAATAGAATGATTGATGTGCCGGCCACAATTTTAGGGTATTTTGGCATTTCCCTGCCGGATAATATGCTGGGAAGGCCGATCAGGGAAGGACGCTGTAAAGGCGCATTGTTCGGATATTATGGTTCCTATGTATGCTGTACGGATGGAAGATATGTGTACATGAGAGGCGCAAAAAATCCTGAAAATAAGCCGTTATATACGTATTTCCTGATGCCGACAGAGTTGTTTCACCGCTTTCCGGTGGAGAAAATGCAAAACCTGGAATTGATGCCGGGAACGAAAGAAACAAAAGGGGTTCCTATACTACGAATGGAAGCAAATCCTGCCATGTTCCCGAAATTTATGTACCGGTATGGGACATTGCTCTATGATGTGGAGGAAGACCCGAAGGAAATGTCTCCGATCGAAGACAAGGAAATAGAAGCAAGGATGGAGAGGCTGTTAGTGGAGCTGATGATGGAGGCGGGTGCACCGAAGGAGCAGTATGAGAGGCTGGGTCTATAACTATCCTATATTCGGCAATATAGGGGATTACTTATCTGCAATATAAAAGTATGATGCAAAGAAATGGATTTTTGTTCGGTTAAAACATAACAAAAGTCCATTTCTTATTTTACGCTTCCTGTAATATGGGAAGGTTTCTTGGTTGCCCCTAAAAGGAAAATGTGCTAATATTAAAGCTAATGATAAGCTTTTGGGGGCGAGAATAGAAAATGAATTTAACGCAAATTACATATTACTTAGAGGTATGTAAGACACTTAATTTTACGAATGCGGCGCAGAACTTATATGTATCTCAGCCTTCCTTAAGCAGGCAAATTCAATTGCTGGAAGAAGAATTAGGGGTGCAGCTTCT
>JARKQP010000940.1 GCA_029974875.1 Mobilitalea sp. | reverse complement strand
GAGAATACAACTATCCCGGAAGCGATTGACCGGGTGAAGGAAATCCTGGCTCAGATGCATGAAGAGGGCGAGATATAGCGGCAGCTTGTGAGTTTCGCAGTTACCGAAAGAGGTCTGTGTGTCAGATGTGAGGTGATTTAGGCTGTGAGGTGAATCTGGGTGCAGATATATCCACCTAGCTTGCCTTTAACATCCCATGATTGCCAAGCGCAGGCAATCACGGGAAGCCCGGTCTGCGCCAGGTGGATATATCAGCGCCCAGATTCACCGCGTTAGTATTTGGAATAAAGAAGGACTTTGATGGCGAATTCTGAAAAGAGAGAGATAAAGGAAGAGATGTAAAGGAGAGATACAGATGGAAGTTATTTTATTACAGGATGTAAAGGCTCTTGGTAAGAAGGGTGAGATTGTAAAGGTAAGTGACGGTTATGCAAGGAATTTTATCCTGCCTAAGAAATTAGGCCTTGAGGCTACAAAGCAAAATTTACATGAGTTAAATAACCAGAAGGCTGCAGAAGCAAAGCGCCAGAAGGAAATCTTAGAGGAAGCGCAGGCACTGGGAAAGAAGATCGGGGAGATGACGGTCAAAATGACTATCAAGGCAGGAGAAGGCGGCAAGACCTTCGGCTCCGTATCCTCAAAGGAAATTGCGGCTGCTCTAAAGGAACAGCACGGCATGGATATTGATAAGAAAAAGCTTCAGTTAAATGATGCCATAAAGAATGCAGGAACCTTTACCGTGCAAGTGAAGCTGCATCCCCAGGTAACGGCTGAGCTGACCGTGAAGGTAGATGCGGTATAGGTTGATACATTACAAGCCATACCAGGAGGTTTACCAATGGATGAAGCATTTATAAAAAGAATACTCCCTCATAGTACGGAAGCGGAGCAGTCCGTTGTCGGCTCTATGATTATGGATCGTGATGCCATTGTTGCGGCCTCTGAAATTATCATTGGATCAGATTTTTACGAGAACCAGTACGGCATTTTATTTGAAACGATGACAGAGCTTCATAATGAAGGGAAACCCGTTGACCTAATTACCCTGCAGGACAGGCTAAAGGAAAAGGATGTACCGCCCCAGGTATGCAGCCTGGAGTTTATCCGTGACCTGGTCACTGCGGTGCCGACCTCGGCAAATGTCAGGTATTATGCTAAGATAGTGAAGGATAAAGCGGTACTCAGGCGTCTGATTAAGGTGGCGGAGGAGACGGTCAATGAGTGTTATCTCGATAAAGAAAAATTAGATGTTATTCTGGAAAAGACGGAAAAACAGGTCTTTGACATTGCGCAGAACCGTGGTGTCAAGGAATTTACGGATATTAAGGAAGTAATACTTAGGACCATTGACAGCATTGAGGCAGCAGCAAAGAACCAGGGCAGTGTAACAGGCCTTGCAACGGGCTTTTATGACCTGGACTACAAGACAGCGGGCTTACAGCCCTCGGACCTGATTCTGATTGCCGCAAGACCCTCCATGGGTAAGACGGCATTTGTACTTAATATAGCAGAATATGTGGCTTTAAAATCTAATGTCACAACCTGCATCTTCAGCCTTGAGATGTCCCAGGACCAGCTGGTAAAGAGAATATTAGCCATGAATTCAAGAGTTGATTCCCAGGCAATCAGAACCGGCAGCCTGTCAGGGGATGACTGGGCAAGCCTTATGGAGAGTGCCCGTATCATCGGCAATTCCAACCTGGTCATAGATGATACCTCCGCAATTTCAATTACGGAGCTGCGGTCAAAATGCAGGAAGCTGAAGCTGGAGAAAAATCTTGGGCTGATCATCATCGACTACCTGCAGTTAATGTCCGGCAGCGGTAAGAAGCAGGAGTCCAGGCAGCAGGAAATCTCAGATATCTCAAGATCCTTAAAATCCCTGGCGAGGGAGATTAACGTGCCCGTGGTGGCACTTTCCCAGTTAAGCCGGGCGGTGGAGCAAAGGCCGGACAAGCGTCCCATGCTCTCTGACCTGCGTGAATCCGGGGCGATTGAGCAGGATGCCGACGTAGTTATGTTCATCTACCGTGATGATTACTATAACAGGGACACGGAGGAACCGGGTGTTTCAGAGATCATCATAGGCAAGCAGAGAAACGGTCCCGTGGGCACCGTTAAGCTTGGATGGCAGGCGGCATTAACAAAGTTCACAAACCTGGAGCGGTAACAGGTACAATGCTGGTTCTGTGAATTGCTAAAAAGAGAACGGAACGCAATGTTTTGGAAAGTGAAGTATCATATATACTGTTGAAAAGAGGAAACTTCTTTGAAGTTTCCTTTTATTCTGTCGATAAGTTATAATCCAATATGTGGAAATTATATTGCAATTGGGGATTGCTATGTTATAATGTAAAAAGTGGAAAATAATTACAGCAATAAGGGAGGACGTAAGAGTGGAAGAAGTAAGGTATATGATTTCAGAAGCTGCAAAACGTGTGGATGTAGAGGCACATGTTCTCAGAAACTGGCAGAAGGAGCTTGCTCTACCGATTTCCCGCAATGAGATGGATCAGCGTTACTATAAGGAGTCGGATATCGAACTGTTAAAAAGGGTAAAATATTTGAAAGAACAAGGCTTTCAGCTGAAGGCAATTAAGATGATTCTGGAAAATAATGGCGAGGCAGAGGCATTCGATTCTGAATCAGCAGAACAAAAGGAGGACAAGCAAGCTATGGAGCAGATTCATGAGGGGAAGCCTTTGGAATCAGATGACGGGACAAGCCTAATTACGGAAGAAAAGGTTGAGATAAAGGAAGCTACAGATTCAAAAATGGAGCAGTTCAGAGCAATTATGAACCACATCATAGTATCGGCATTGAAAGAGAATAATGAGGCATTAGCGGAAGAGGTTGGCATGAACGTAACCGACGGGGTGATCCGTGAAATGAACTATTTAATGAGGATACAGGAGGAAAGGGAGGAGGAACGGTTTAAGAAATTCGACGCGGTGTTAAGGGATTATCAGAAAGGGAGGCAGCTGGCGGCGGCTACAGGAGAGCATAAAAAGAAGAAATCAAAGTTCTTCCGTAAGAATAAGGTATACATATAGAGTAGGCATATATAGAGCAGGAACACATATAAAGTGGGGATATATGTAAGGCGGGAATACATAAAGAGGAAATATATATAACAGAAATATGTATAAAGCAGAAGTATATAAAGCAGGGTTATATTATAGTAAGAAGATGTATAAATAAAATACGGATAAAACAAAAGGAGGGTGCACCATGCATCCTCCTTGTTTCCTATGTAACTTGATTAAGCAGAAATAGCTCCTGTAGGACATGTGTCTGCACATGATCCACAATCTATGCAAGTATCTGCATCAATTTCATAGTGACTAGCACCCTCGGAGATAGCTCCTGTAGGACATTCGCCAACGCAAGCGCCGCAGCTGATACATTCTTCGCTGATAGTATATGCCATAATCAAAACCTCCTTTTTAGAAAATCGATTATATTTTAATATATGTGAGAAAAGAATACAAGCCTTTTCGCAAAAATATACCGGGAATATACTTGAAATATACCTAAAAGAGGAAACAAGCGGAAATATGTCTTATTTTAATAACATAGAAACCAATAAAAAATAAAATAAGAGAAAAAAGGTCATACTTATACTGACGATTATTTGACCGTTAGGTCATTCAATGTCGGATGTGAAGGGATCTTCATTTCACACTAACGATCATTTGAGCCGTTAGGCCACGGGGTGTCGGATGTGAAAGGATCTTCATTTCACACTGCTTCCCATAGACTTCTTAAGATAACATTTTTCCTTAAAAAATAAAAAACAAGCTAAAAATGTGATTTCAGTCACAGAAGAAGCTCTTCATAAGAGGTATAATAACAGTAAAGTAATTTTATTCTTCCACCAGAAATTAAATTTGTATAAAGGCAATCCATCCGCTTGACGGCTTTCCTTCAATGTCATATAATAAGCTAAGCTTGAACTAGGATAAGCAGAACCTTTATATAAAGGAGGAGAGATCCTCCCCCAAATAAGAACCGTTGCCTTATCAAGCAGATCATATTTTTAAATAGGGCTTAACATCAATTTTCAAGGAGGTACAGCATTATGGCAAGTATAACTAAGGACATGACAATCGCACAGGCGATTTCCGCTGATCAAAATATCATCCCGGTACTTTTAGATATCGGTATGCACTGCCTTGGATGTCCGTCCGCTCAGGCAGAGACCTTAGAGGAAGCAGCTATGGTACATGGCTTGGATCC
>JARKQP010000927.1 GCA_029974875.1 Mobilitalea sp. | reverse complement strand
TGGGGTATTTCTTCGAGAAGAAGGTGGGCATCAAGCATTATTCCGTGAGGGTTTCCAAGAGCTACATCCTAACCTGGAAGAGAGCGACGCCGGGTAGTGCAGGGGGAGGGAAGTCCCAGACGGAAACGGTGACTGTCACGCAATATATATCAGTACCCAGGGCATACGGGTACTGGGAGATCATGAACCTGGACTATTACAACATCGGGAGTGCGGTCCTGCGGAATTATGCGCTCCCGGGCGGATCCCTTACCCTCACCCCGGACAGGGCATATTACACCCCTCCGGCAATCAGTTATATTCATGATACCAGTGAGAGCTACCACATCATCCCGCCTAATGAAGCAGTTAATGGGATCACCCTCCCTTCCCAGATGGTTTCGGGCGGCACAAGCAGGCCGTCCGTACCCAGGGAGGACTTCAGTTACCAGGCACTGACCCAGACGGGAAAATGCCGGGTAAGGAGTGACATGCTTGTATTTGGCGGGCAAACGGTAATAAGCGGAGCAATAACAGAAACGGAAGCTCCGGACATTAATACGGGAGCTATACCCCAGTGCACCACCTTCACGAATAAGAATACATTATACAGGAACGACCAGGTGATAGAGGCCAGGAAGAAAAATGGTATCTATGCCTCAAACGGCACGATTACCTATGATGCGGTGGCAAGGGTGGGATCCTCCAAAGGGGCGACCGCCAGCTACGGAATATCGGGTACCAATGATGTCGTGATACACACGCCGGTGGTCTGTGACCCGGTCGTAGTCGCGGACAATGACAAGTACGTGCAGCTGGTCGATCCGACGGAAGGATGTGTGGAGCTGGTACTGGATCCGGATCCAACGCTATCCGATTTCACGGTAAGGATTTCAAACACGGGTTTCCATACCGGCATGACGGGATATTACACACGGGATTTTTCCCGTTCCCTGCATGATGACATGGCTTCCTATATCGCAGAAAAAAATGGGCTGCTCCGTAATGAGGTCAGGTTTCCCTTTGACATATTCGTGGATGTAGGAAGCGACGGAAAGCAGAAGAATGACGACTATATCAGGGCAGGAACATGGGTTACGCTGGGGAGAGCCACAATAAGGTTCTATCTGCCGACCTGGATAACGGAAGGGGTCTATACGGCCGACTTCCGGACCGTGGCCGTCAACGGGGAGGATTATATCAACAATACGGAAACTTATGCGAACAGGGACAGGATGCACTATGTGGCTACAGAAACAGTAAGGTTCGAAGTATCCGGAAGGATTTACGGGCTGACCGTGTATGATATCTCGGACTACCCGCTGTGGCAGGAGGTATTCCGGATCACCGGATCCTCAGGATTAAAAAAGAACAGCCCCAAATATACGGATGGGACCAAAAAGGCTGCATATAATAAGGGGAATTATTATACCTATACGGTGGGTACGAATGACCAGTATGGGAATGACAGCGGCAGGAACGTAAAATACACCTTCCCCCTGGTAAGCGGTAGCCATCCATATTATAAGAACCAGGGAATCCTAAAGACAGGTTACATGGTCAGGTATTCCCTTGATACTATAGGCAATATGTATTCAGATGTAACAAGCGTTGTCATCAAGCCCTCCTTCTATTATGTAGACAAGGGCGGGAAAAACCGGAAAGCGGTGGATCTCTATTACACGGAGGAAATCAACGGTAAAACCAGAGCCCTGGTCAAGGTTGGAGGTGCACTGGATTCCCTGAATATCAAATCCACCTATACAGGTGACCCAAACCTTGGGATACCCCAGTCTGAAATGAAGTCCACGGCGGCACTCAGGAACGTGAAATACGGTAAGTTTTTCTGGCAACGTTCAGGGATGTTCACATTTTCAAAAATACAGCTAGGCTATGCATTCAGGACACTGGTAGGGCAGGATTATACGGCGTCTATAAAGAAACTGGATTGTTATGGTGATATTGTGGCAAGTGGGATAACAACCAGCAAGTCGGATAAATCCATGCAAAGATGGTATGGGGAATATTATATCCCGAATGATGTGCATGCAGGCCCAAAAGGGTATGACGTCATGGGTCACGCTGATAAGCACGGTATTGATTATGATGAAAGCTTCTGGCTTAATGGGGGCTATATTATTGTAAACCTGGATATCTACACCATTGATGAGGATAAAAAGCGGCATTTGAGCTACGTGAATGCAGCAAATTATAAGAACCGCGGTAACTGCAGTATGTGGGTAATGGAAAATCCGCCTCTGTCAAAGGATAGTTACAAAGGTCCTATGTTCAATTTTTATGCAGGGGATTTCTGCATTTACTATTCTGACCGTAAGATGAGTGAAGATTATTCACCTGGAGCAATATATTGAAAGATAAAAAGGCGATTAGCCAGTTGCCTAATTTTGGGGTTGGTTTCCTGTAGCACAGAGTAAAAAATATGCCTATGTTCCTGGTAGAATATAGGCAAACCCATGATAGGGATCAACACATTCTGACGCGGGAGCATAGACATATTTTTAAAAATCTTTGATACATACTCATCTGATCGTACAGATGCTAATAGAAGAGCTAAGTGATTTAGTATATACGGGGATATAATACCGGAGTATTATATTAAGGGTATAAATATAGGGGTAAAATACAGGAATATTATTTATTGATGCCATTAATTTCTGCAATAATTCTTACAATAATTCTTTAATCTTACCTTCAACAATAAACATATCCTCAGTTGGTTCAAATCTTGCAGCAACATTTCCTTTACGGTCAATCAGGAACTTAGTAAAATTCCATTTAATATTAGGGTTGCTGGCATAATCCGGGTCAGACTGCTCAACATGGGGAAGTAATTTTGGAGCAATCGGATGGGACATATCAAAGCCGGCAAAGCCCTTTTCGCTCTTAAGGTACTTGTAAAGGGGATGGGCGTTGTCACCATTTACTTCAATTTTTGAGAAGATGGGGAAGGTGACACCATAATTGGAATCACAGAAGCTGTAGATTTCCTCATCACTGCCTGGAGCCTGGTTGCCGAACTGGTTACACGGGAAGTCCAGTATGACGAAGCCTTCGTCCGCATATTTTTCATAGAGATCCTGGAGGTTATCATATTGTGGGGTAAAGCCGCACTGGGTTGCAGAATTAATAACCAATAATACCTTGCCTTCATAATCGGATAATGAAACCTCTTCACCGTTTCTGGTTAATACCTTAAAATCATAAATACTCATAATTCCACCTGGTATATTGTCTGAAATATACCTTATCCTTTCCTTGTCTGTGCCTATGGTTTCTTAATTTACATAAATATAATTTAGCCTAAATCTTTTTTCTTAACTTTGATAATTCTTAACTTTGATAATTCTTAACTTTGATAATACTTAACTTTGATAATCCTTAACTTTGGTAATCCTTAACTTTGATAATCCTTAACTTGATAATCCTTAACTTGATAATCCTTAACTTGATAATTCTTAATTTAACAATTCTCATTTAACAATATTTAACATAACACTTTTGACTTAACAATTCAACCTAACATTTTTCAACCCAATAGTTTTCAATCTAGCATTTTAAACTTGTAATCCTTAACCTAATACTTTTTCAAGATCTTTTTCAATACTTTCCGGAGTAACAGTAGGAGCGTAGCGCTTTATTACATTACCCTCCCGGTCAACTAGGAACTTGGTAAAATTCCATTTGATATCATTGCCGAGCAGTCCACCCTGGGTCTTCTTGAGAAAGGTAAACAGGGGCTCGGCAGCCTTACCGTTAACGTTGACCTTTGCAAAGAGCTTAAAGGTTGTACCGAACCTGGAGATGCAAAAGCTATGAATCTCTTCCACGGTTCCAGGAGCCTGGTTGGCGAATTGGTTACAAGGGAAATCCAGCACCTCAAAGCCTTTGTCCTTATATTTGTCATATAATTTCTGTAATCCTGCGTATTGCGGAGTGAAGCCGCATCCAGTGGCAGTGTTCACGATTAAGACCGGCTTCCCTTTATAATCCTTCATAGATATATCGTTCCCTTTTGCATCCTTTACGGTAAAATCATAAAAGCTCATTGGATACTCCTCCTATAGAATTTAATGTTTATTACAATTAGATTGTAAACAATTTAAATGGAATTGTCAATAGTATTTTTGTTTTTTTAATCTTGATTAAATTTTTATTTAAAAATACCGGCTATCCCATATCTGGATAACCGGTGTCGTTTTTAATCACTCAATAATTCCTCATGTTCTGGCCGTAAGAGGATATGCACCTTATCAACCCGGTTCTTGTCCGTTGAAGCAACCGTAAATACAACATTATGGTCTATAACGGACTCGCCTTCATCCGGAAGGTGGTCAAGCAGGTAGATGATATGGCCAGCGATAGAATCGTAATCATCTGATTCAAGCTCCAGGCCAATTGCTTCGTTAATTTCGTTCAGCTTCGTATAGCCATCGACGATAAATTCGTTCTCAGATAAGGCTTTGATGTTATCTTCCTCGTCATCGTCATATTCATCCCGGATCTCACCGACGATCTCTTCCAGAAGGTCTTCAATGGTAATCAGACCTACAGTAGCACCGTATTCGTCCAGGACAATGGCAAGTGAAATGGAATCACGCCGCATCTCAATCAACAGCTCGGAGGTCTTCTTATATTCATAAGTAAAATAAGGCTCACGTATGATGTCGGATATGTTGAAATTTTTTGTATTTCCATTATAGAAGAAAACATCCTTGAGGTTTACGATTCCGATTACATTGTCCCTGGTTTCAGAATATACGGGCAACCTGGTGTATTTATCCTTTGCAAAGGCCTCTACCAGCTCCTTGTAATCAAATTCGACATTGGCAAAGGCCATATCGATCCGTGGAACCATAACATCCTTTGCAAGAGAATCTCCAAAATCAACAACGTTGGTAATCATCCTGCGTTCTTCGCTTTCGATTACGCCTTCCTCGTGGCTATAGTCAAGGATGGTCCTAAGCTCATTCTCCGTCATGATGGGGAGCTTGGCCTTCGGATCCATACGCAGTAGCATAAGAATTCCGTTACATAGCTTATTTAAAACATATATCACCGGTGTCAGCAGCTTTGTCAGGAAGTAAATTGGTCCGGCAACCCAAAGGGCAAATCTTTCTGCATAAACCGTTGACATGGATTTTGGCGTGATCTCACAGAAAATAAGAATGATCAAGGTTAATATACCGGTCACTAATCCAATCCATTGGTTTCCGAAGTACTTTGCGGCTAAGGTAGTAGCTATAGCGGAAGCAGTAATGTTTGCAACGTTATTGCCTATCAAGATAGCACTTAGCATTTGGCTTGGGTTTTCTATTAATTTACTTACTGTTTTTGCACCTCTTATATCGTCCTCCGCCAGAGTGCGGATGTGTAGCTTGTTTACTGTGGTCAGCGCCGTCTCAGAGCTTGAGAAAAAGGCGGATAGTACTAACAATAAGAACAATATAATCGGTTGCGTGGCATCGCTGGGATCCAAAGCATCATCTCCTATAAATCTTTATTTGGTATTTGCAAGAGCAAATAGTTATTGTGAATTATGTAAAATTTTAATTGTGTCTGTTAACTTGTTTTATAATATTTTATAACGAAGCTATATTTCTGTCAAATATAAATGCATAATTTGTATTTATTAAAAAATATTCCGCCGGGATCAATAATAAAAATGACAAGGATAAATGGAAAAAATAACATAAAGAACCAACAAATTTGTGCTATAAACATAGTATAATCCTATTGTGGAATTGCAAGTTTTGGTGTATTATTTTAACAGTGCTCTCAGTATTAAGAAATAGGTTCTTACTGGTAGGAAATAAGCACGGTGTACTTATAGGAGGCATTCGAGTTGCGTAAGAAGTCACATATCTCGCTCGCAAGATATTTAGTTAACAATATGCAGGTACAAGATTTACTTGACCACAAGAAGGCATTTTATTTAGGAAGCATTTTACCGGATCTTCAGCCATCTTTTCTGACAAAACGCCACACCATAGAAGAGACCTTTGGGATATTGATTGATGAAATCAGGAAGATTACGATAGAATATGATATCCACAGGGGAATTAACAGCTACTATGCAAGACATTTAGGAGTGATTACACATTACCTTTCTGATTATTGCACCTTTCCCCACAATTCTATCTTTGACGGAAGCTTGAAGGATCATGTAAACTATGAAAAGGATCTGAAGTTTCAGCTCCGCCAATATGTGAAACGTGATGATGTCCAGAAAGAGCGGACGCAAGAACAGAGTTTCCATACCTTTGATGAGATTATCCATTTCATCAATAAAACCCATGGGGAATATTTAAAGGCGATTAAAGCGGTTCATGAAGACGTCCAGTACATTATCCATCTCTGTTACAAGGTAGTGGATGCAATATTGACGTTTTTTGAAATGGCTGTCGAGAGGTTTGAAAATGAGATTCTCCATAAGCATAAGGTGAAAATCCATTATTCCCAGGCTTAGTTTCATGATTAGGATGTAACTGCTTGAGGAACATCTACTTTAAGAAACAACTAGGGTGGAGCGTACATCCGCCCATTAATCAAATGCAGTAGATGAAATTTGCTTTCGTACTTATCACGTTACCTATTGGTAGCGTGATTTTTTATTCAAATTATTATTTCCCATTTCAGTGCTTGTATAATTGAAAAAAAGCGGATATAATGTGGAAGTAAGATTAATTTATGGTGCTTTGAAAAAAGTTAAAAGGGAATGCGGTTTAAATCCGCAGCAGCCCCCGCTACTGTAATTGGTTTGAAAGCTGTAGGAATTGTCATTGGAGGAATGAAGGAGCCAGTCAACTGCCGGAAACATAGTTTTGATTGGAAGGGAGACATTCGTCTGAGAAGACAGCAGTGAGTAAGTGGACCATAAGTCAGGAAACCTGCCATATATGAACTGATCGCTTGGCCTCGGAGGGAAGGGGAGCGTAAAGGAGATTACGATGGAGTGTATGTATAGAATGATAAAAATGCAAGGCTTTGAGCAGGATACCCAGCAGGTTTCCTGTTTAAGGCTTTTTTGTAGTATTAAAGAGCAGGCAATTCTGGTCAGACAGCCAATAAATAGAGTTAGCCTGTTAATGGGGAGGTATTGATGAATGAAATACGATGAGGCATTAAAGCAGATCCAGCTACCGGATGAAAAAGCAATGCAGCAATGTGCCAAGCGCTGGGACAGTATAGCTAAGCCCTTACATAGTTTAGGAAAGCTGGAAGCCGGGATGATCCAGCTTGCAGGGATTGCAGGCTCTTCGCAGGTCAGGCTGGATCGGAAGGCCCTTGTTATTATGTGTGCGGATAATGGTGTTGTGTCAGAGGGGGTCACACAATCCACGAGTGAGGTTACGGCTATCGTCTCGGAAAATTTTCTGGATATGAAATCCTGTGCCTGTATTATGGCGGCCCAGGCCGGGGCAGAGGTATTTCCGGTCGATATCGGGATTTGTAAGGATACAAGGCTGCCAAAGGATAAAAAGATTGCTTATGGTACGAAAAATATGCTGCAGGAGCCTGCTATGACAAGGGAGCAGGCAATCCGTGCAATTGAGGTGGGAATTAACACGGCCTTTGAGTTAAAGGAAAAAGGCTATCATATCCTGGCAACCGGAGAGATGGGGATAGGTAATACCACCACCAGCAGTGCCGTGGCAGCTGTACTGCTTGATTTGCCGGTGGAAACAGTGACAGGAAAAGGAGCCGGTTTATCAGAGGATGGATTGAAGAAAAAAATAGATGTGATCAGGCGCTCCATCGAGAAGCATAAGCCGGACATGAATGATCCGATTGATGTACTATCCAAGGTAGGGGGCTTTGATATTGCCGGTATCGTGGGGCTGTTCCTTGGGGGTGCTGCAGTCAAGCTGCCGGTGGTGATTGATGGCTTTATATCAGGAGTGGCGGCTTTGCTGGCTCTTCGGATCGAACCAAAGGTGAAGGCTTATATGATGCCTTCCCATCAATCAAAGGAAAATGCCGGTAAGCTTTTGCTGGAGGCACTTGGCTTGGAGCCCTATATTACCTGTGATATGTGCCTCGGGGAAGGAACGGGGGCAATTGCATTATTTCCATTACTGGAGATGGGACTTGCGGTATATAGTCAGATGAGCACCTTTGAGCAAATTGAGATAGAGGCATATCAGCCGTTATAACAGCGGTGACTAGAGCCTGTATGTATTCTTGGAACAGGTATTGGCGATCGGGAATGGAGAGATATGATAGTATTAATTATTGGCGGAAGTGGAAGCGGAAAATCAGAATATGCGGAAAACAGAGTTGTGCAGCAGAGCAGGGAGGATGGGAGTACTTTACTCTATATAGCAACTATGCAGCCCTTCGGGAAGGAAACCCTGCAAAAGATCCAGAGGCACCAAAGCATGCGTCAAAACAAAGGCTTTCTGACACTGGAGCATTATGTGGGGCTGGAGCAGGTTGCTTTGCCGGAGAATACCTCCGTGCTGCTGGAATGTATGTCAAATCTGGTGGCAAATGAGATGTTTTCCGACACAGGTGCAAAAGAGCATACGGAGGAAGCCATCCTTAGGGGAATAGAAAAACTAATGGAACAAGCAAAAAATTTATTCATAGTTACCAATAATGTATTTGAAGATGGTGGGCATTACGAGCCTACAATGAAAGAATACTTAAGGGTACTTGGGAACATCAACCGCAGGATCAGCCGCCAGTCGGATCAAGTAATTGAGGTGATACATGGTATTCCTGTAATTGTACAAGGGAAATAGAGAGAAACGAAAAAGAAGGAGAGGTTCCTACTATATATGAAGAGGATATTCAGCAGCTTAATCATTGCTTTTGCCATGTATTCCAAGATACCCATGCCAAGGGTGGAATGGTCAAAGGAGAATATGAGATATGCCATGTGCTTTTTCCCCTTGGTGGGTGCAGTTGTGGGAGGAGCCGTATATTTCTGGGGCAGGATATCGGAAGTTCTGGACATGAGCCGGGTCTTTGATACGATAATTATCATTTTACTCCCCTTGTTTCTTACAGGGGGTATTCATATGGACGGCTTTATGGATACGGTGGATGCGCGTTGCTCCTATCAGCCAAGGGAGAAGAAGCTGGAGATCTTAAAGGATCCTAATACAGGTGCTTTTGCGGTCATTGCCTGTATAGGCTGCCTGCTTCTAACCTATGGCTTTTGGTATGAGATAACACCAAAGACCCTTCCGGTGGCTGCAATTGGTTTTGTTATTTCAAGGGCGTTCAGCGGCCTGGCAGTGGTGACCTTTCCCCTTGCAAAGAGCAGCGGATTGGCAGCTACTTTTTCTGAAGGAGCCAATAAGCGGCTTACGGGTATTGTCATGGTTATCTTTATCCTGCTGGGATTTGGCGGAATAATCCTGATTGATTGGAAGCTCGGTATTATTTGTCTGGCAGCAGTACTGCTTCTGTTTTTATATTATTACCGTGTAGCAGTAAAGGAATTTGGAGGGATTACCGGAGATCTGGCAGGCTATTTCCTCCAATTATGTGAGCTCACCATGATTATTTGTGCGGTAATTGGAGCAAAAGTTTAAAAGAAATAATATTACAGGAATATTACAGGAAGTAAAATGCCTTTCTGTAATCGTGATGGACGGCGTAAGGCAGCGCCTTTTATCGGAAGTTTGAAAAGCGACTACCGGTAACTTAAATTAATGAGCGAAGGGGGGATGGTCCATGTCGGCACTTTCATGGAATATTGTGATGTGTAAAGGGCATGGACATAATTATGTGGCTGATTAGTGGAGGTGCATTCCAGGGAAAGCTTGACTATGCACTGGATATTACAGGTCTGAATAAGGAGGCTGCGGTAGACGGCCTTACCTGCAGCCGGCAGGAGCTTTTGGGAAAACCAATCATCCATCATTTTCATCTTTGGATCGACCGTATGCTCCGGGAAGGGCAGGATGTGAATATGCTGGTGGAGGAAATTCTTGAAGCTAATCCAAAGGTTGTGATTATCGTGGATGAATTGGGCTGCGGTATTGTTCCGATGGAGCCCTATGACCGGGAGTACCGGGAAATAACAGGCAGAATTTGTTGCCGGCTTGCGGCGGCTGCCGAGGAAGTCCACCGGGTTATCTGCGGGGTTGGGATGGTGATTAAGGTTGAAAGAAATAAAACCAATAAATGAGAGGGGGATCGGGTCCATGCCAGCACTTTTATGGCGATTTGTGCGGTAAAAGGGCAATGCCCATAGTGATGGGCATGGACATAAGCATGCTTAAGATTATTTTGCTCCGGCATTTTCCAACCAGTGGAAACCTGCTGAAACGGTATATAGGAGTTACGGACGAAGGGCTCTGCCCGGAGGAAATCCCAGATTTGGATCAGGTTAAGTTTCCCCCGGCAGAGGCGGTCTTTGTCAGCCCGCTTACCAGGTGCAGGGAGACGGCAAGGCTTGTCTATCCTGAGCTTATCCCGGTAGTGTGCGAGGACTTTAGGGAATGTGATTTTGGAGAATTTGAGAACAAGAACTATATGGAATTAGATGGTAATGAGAAATATCAGGAATGGGTTGACAGTGGAGGCACGCTGCCATTTCCGGGAGGAGAGGCCGTTTGGGACTTTAAAAAGCGTTGTACCGGGGAATTTCAAAGGGTGATAAGCCATAGCCTTATAGCAGGCTATCAGGCTGTGGCTTTGGTGGTCCACGGGGGAACAATCATGAGCATCCTGGAGCAATATGCAGACCCAAAGCAGGATTATTATTACTGGCATACGGAAAATGGTAATGGATATGTGGCTGAGTGGAAGAGGATGGAGGATAAGGGAATAGAGGCAAGGAAGGTAATGGAGACAGGAAAGGAAATAGAAATACAGAAGGAAATAGAAGCACAGAAGAAAATGGAAACGAAGAAGGAAATAGAAACACGGAAGGACATGGAAACGGGGAAGGACATGAAAACAGGGGAGGACATGGAAACGGAGAAGGAAGAGAAAGCACCGGAGGGGAGGCTGGTCAACATATGCAATATTCGTTAATCGCCTTGACCATAGGCTTCCTTCTGGATTTGTGCTTTGGGGATCCCCATTGGCTTTGGCATCCTGTCCGTGGGATAGGAAGTCTGATTACAGTGATGGAAAAGCTGCTGCGGAAAATATTTCGGGGAACGAAGCAGGGGGAGCTTGTGGCGGGAATTCTGCTTGTCCTGGCTGTGGTTATCCTGTCGGCAGGAATACCGGCAGCACTTTTAGTCCTTGTATTTCGTTGGAATATATATGCAGGAGTTCTCCTGGAGGCGGTCATGTGCTATCAGCTGCTAGCCACAAAAGCCTTAAAGGTGGAGAGCATGAAGGTCCATGATGCATTAGAAGCAGGTGACCTGGAAGGTGGGAGAAGGGCGGTGTCCATGATTGTAGGAAGGGATACTGAGGCACTTACACAGGAAGGGATCATTAAAGCGGCGGTAGAAACGGTGGCTGAGAATACTTCAGACGGCAGCATTGCCCCTATTTTCTATATGGCAATTGGTGGGCCGGTGCTTGGTTTCTTTTATAAAGCGGTGAACACCATGGATTCCATGGTAGGCTACAAAAATGACAAGTATCTCTATTTTGGCAGGGCTGCCGCCAAGCTGGATGATCTGTTAAATTACATTCCGGCAAGGCTGTCCGCCTATCTTATGATAGGGGCAGCGGCAATTAAGGGACTCCCCGCGAAGAAGGCCTGGAGGGTCTACCGCAGGGACCGGTTCAACCATGCAAGCCCTAATTCCGCCCATACCGAGGCGGTCACCGCAGGAGCCCTGGAGATTCAGCTTGCTGGGGATGCTTATTATTTTGGGAAGCTATATCAGAAGAAGACGATTGGTGATAATATCAGGCCAGCTACCGTGGCTGATATCAAAAGGGCAAATGAGCTGCTCTATTATACTGCAACGCTTGGCCTGCTTTTTTGCGGGGGTATTAAGCTTCTGGTGTTATTTTTGCTTTTTAGCTTCTCATAAGGGTTTCTTTACATCGTACGAAGTGTAACCTAAGGGGGATATTGATTATAGGATGCCGTATTTGCTTCCTATAATGCTAAGAAAAGGACAGGAAGGGGAACAGGATAAGAGATGCATGAGGTTGAAGGAAACAGAATAGATAAGCAAAAGGAAGAACCGGGTTCATGCCAGCATTTTCATGGTGATTTATGCGATGAAGGAAATACCCATGATTATAGGCATGTTCATAATTATGAACATAATTGTGAACATAAGCATGAACATAAGCATGAATATGAGCATGGAAATAACCATGAAAATAAGTACGGATATGAGCACGGAAATAACCATGAAAATAAGTACGGATATGAGCACAGAAATAACCATGAAAATAAGTACGGATATGAGCACGGAAGTAACCATGAAAGTAAGTTCGGATATGAGTACGGGCATAAGCATGGAGGAGATATTTATCAAAGGGAAGCCCTTATAGACTTTTCTGCCAACATCAATCTGATGGGCATACCAGAGGGTGTCGCTGAGGCAGCCTGTGAAGGAGTTAGGCTCTCTGCCAGCTATCCGGATGTGGAATGCAGGGAGCTTCGAAAGGCGATAGCCCAGTTTGCAAAGGTTCCCATGGAGCAGATTATCTGTGGAAATGGGGCGGCGGATATTATCTATTCCCTGGTTCTGGCATTGAAGCCAAGGAAGGCTTTGCTTCCGGTGCCATCCTTTTATGAGTATGAAAAGGCTTTAGGTGTTGTGGATTGTGAGCTGGAATATTTTTTATTGAAGGAAGAAGAGGGATTTTTGCTGCAGGAGGATTTCCTTAATGCCATTACGGAGGAAACCGATATCATTTTCCTATGTAATCCGGGTAATCCAACAGGCGGCCTAATAGGGAAAAATCTGATGGATCAGATCATCCGAAAATGTGAAGCCCTTTCCATCTGGCTGCTTGTGGATGAATGCTTCCTGGATTTTGTGGAAGGAGGCAGGAGCTATTCGGTGCTGGAGAATATCGGGGCGTCAAAACACTTAATGCTGTTGAAGGCCTTCACAAAATTATACGCGATGCCCGGGCTCCGGCTTGGCTACGGGATCTGCTCCAATAGGGAATTCCTTTGCCGGATGAAGGAGGTATCACAGCCCTGGAATGTCTCTATCCCGGCACAGCTGGCAGGGGTAGCGGCTTTGAAGGAGACCGGATATGTGGCTGCTTCGCTGGAGTTAATCAAACGGGAGAAAGATTATCTGGAAGGGGAGCTTATAAAATTAGGCTTTCAGGTATACGGATCTAAGGCAAACTATATCTTTTTCCGTGGGGCGTTGGAGTTAGCCTCCTTTTGCCTGGAGAGGGGCATACTGATCCGTGACTGCAGCAATTACCGCGGTCTGGCAGCGGGCTATTACCGTATAGCGGTGAAAAAGCATGAGGAAAATCTACAGTTGATTAAAATATTAGGGGAGGCAGTTAGCTCATGGCAAAAGTGATTATGATACAGGGAACTATGTCAAATGTGGGGAAAAGTCTGATTACGGCAGGCCTATGCCGTATCTTTGCCCAGGACGGTTATAAGGTAGCGCCCTTTAAATCCCAGAATATGGCCTTGAATTCCTATATCACAAAGGAAGGCCTGGAGATGGGTAGAGCCCAGGTTATGCAGGCGGAGGCAGCAGGAATAGAGCCCTCCGTACTGATGAATCCGATTTTACTCAAACCAACCTCGGATACGGGAGCACAGGTCATTGTTAATGGTGAGGTCCGGGAAAATATGAACGCCAGGGACTATTTTAAATATAAAAAGGAATTGGTTCCGGATATCCTGAAAGCATACCATAAATTAGAGGAAGAATATGATATCATCGTTATTGAGGGTGCCGGAAGCCCGGCAGAGATTAACCTGAAGGCGGAGGATATTGTGAACATGGGCATGGCCAAGCTGGTCAATGCTCCAGTGCTGATTGTAGGAGATATCGACCGTGGAGGAGTATTTGCACAGCTTTTGGGTACCATGCAGCTTCTGGAAGAGGATGAAAAGAGCCTTGTGAAGGGTCTGATCATAAATAAGTTCCGCGGGGATAAGAGTATCCTGGATCCTGGTGTGGACATGCTGGAGCAGAAGGCAGGGGTGCCGGTACTGGGCGTCACCCCGTATATGTACCTGGATGTGGAAGAGGAGGACAGCCTTACGGAGCGTTTCCATGTGAAAAGGGAAGTGGAGCTGATTGATATCGTAGTGATCCGGCTGCCAAAAATTTCGAATTTCACAGATTTTAATATACTCGAGAATATCAAGGGAGTATCCCTGCGGTATGTGGGCTCCGTATCGGAATTAAAGAATCCGGATATGATTATTCTTCCCGGTACAAAGAATACCATGGAGGACATGCTGTGGCTGAGGCAAAGCGGGCTGGAGGCAGCGGTTCTTAAAAAAGCGGCTGAAAATAAGGTGATCT
>JARKQP010000917.1 GCA_029974875.1 Mobilitalea sp. | reverse complement strand
CAGTGCTGGTTCTCTGCATGGAATGGGGGTAGCCGACGGAGGAAAGAAAGATAACCATCCATGAGGTATATGAGGCAGCACAGAAAGGTACGCAGGAAGAGGTATGGGGCTCCGGTACGGCTGCGGTTATTTCCCCGGTAGGACAGCTGCGGTGGGAAGATAATATTATGCAGGTCCAGGATGGTGGCATTGGTCCCATCAGCCAAAGGCTGTACGATACAATTACAGGAATTCAGTTGGGAAGCATGGAGGATACACACAACTGGACAGTTGAGGTTTAAACAAATCATTGGTAGGAGGTAATAAATAATATGAATCAGCTATATTCAGAGGCGGCGGTGAAGAGGAAAAATGATTCAAAGTCAATGCTGCTGCGGGGCTTGATGATATTTGCCATCATTGTAGGGGTTTTCTTATTGCTTATTGGCAAGTATTTTGCAATTGCAGGGGTGATCCTCATTGCGGCTATGGTTTTCCTGTTCCCTAGGCTGAACGTGGAATATGAGTATATTTTTGTCGATGGACAAATTGATTTTGACCGTATTACCGGGGGATCAAGGCGTAAAACAATGCTCCGCATTGACCTGGAGCAGGCAGAAATTATTGCCCCGGAGGGCTCCCATGCCCTGGATGGCTATAACAACATGCAGCTTGAGAAGAAAGACTTTTCCTCCGGTGACAGGAATGTAAAGCCTTATATCGTCATTGCATATAAGAATGAGAAAAAATATAGGATCGCATTTGAGCCGAATGAAAAAATGCTTTCCATGATTAAACAGAAGAGCCCAAGAAAATTAAACCAATATTAAAGGCTAGGAGAGGGTGCGGAGTACGCAAGAAGGTATTCCAGGCATCCTCTTTCTTCACACTTTTGAGCCCTCTTGCATCCAGGAGGATTTATTCCTTGGAATATAAAAGACTGGGGCTTAGCGCCTATTGGAAAATGCCGGAATAAGGGATTAATTTCTTGGTCTTTTGTGGTTGACAATAAGGGATTAATTCGTTATACTTTTAAAAATCTATCAAAGAACAAGGGCTGTTTTATGGCTGCCAGCCCGTGGAACAGGCAAGGGTGTTTTTATAATAATTTTACTAATAATTAAGATAAGAAAGTGAGGAGATTAACAAAATGGGACAAATTATCGGTGATGGAATTACATTTGATGATGTGCTGTTAGTACCTGCTTATTCCGAGGTAATACCGAATCAAGTTGACCTGTCAACCTATTTGACAAAGACAATTAAGTTGAATATCCCTTTGATGAGTGCGGGAATGGACACTGTAACAGAAAACCGCATGGCAATCGCAATGGCAAGACAGGGTGGTATCGGTGTTATCCATAAAAATATGTCAATTGAGGAACAGGCGGACGAGGTTGATAAAGTAAAACGTTCAGAGAATGGTGTTATTACCGATCCATTTTACCTATCTCCGGAGCATACCTTAGAGGATGCCAATGATCTGATGGCAAAATACAGAATCTCCGGTGTTCCCATTGTAATAGACGGTAAAAAGCTGGTGGGAATCATTACAAACCGTGATTTGAAATTTGAGACGGATTTTTCCAAGAAGATCAAGGAATCCATGACCTCCGAAGGCTTAATTACCGCAAAGGAGGGCATCACCTTAGAGGAAGCGAAGAAGATCCTGGCCTCCGCCAGAAAAGAGAAGCTCCCCTTAGTTGATGCGGAAGGAAACCTAAAGGGACTTATTACGATCAAGGACATTGAGAAGCAGATTAAATACCCGCTCTCTGCAAAGGATTCACAAGGC
>JARKQP010000888.1 GCA_029974875.1 Mobilitalea sp. | reverse complement strand
TGATCCAGATGGGCTATGAAGAAAATGATGACAGCTTAATCCCGGAGATAGAAGAGTCCTTAAATATTTTTATCAATGACCTTGATAATCTGAAGCTGCGGACGCTGTTGTCGGGAGAGTATGACAGATATAACGCAATATTGACCTTGCATGCCGGAGCCGGAGGAACAGAGAGCTGCGACTGGGCAAGCATGCTGTGCCGGATGTACCAGCGCTGGGCTGATAAAAAGGGCTTTACCACAGAGATGATAGATTTCCTGGATGGTGATGAGGCTGGCTTTAAGTCGGTAACCCTGCAGATAAACGGAGAGAACGCCTACGGGTATTTAAAATCAGAGCGTGGGGTGCACCGTCTCGTGCGTATCTCACCCTTCAATGCCGCAGGAAAGCGGCAGACCTCCTTTGTATCCTGTGATGTTATGCCGGATATTGAAGATGATATTGATATTGAGGTCAATGAGGAAGAGCTCCGTATTGATACGTACCGTTCCAGTGGTGCGGGAGGCCAGCATGTAAATAAGACCTCTTCAGCGGTGAGGATTACCCATCTTCCAACCAATATTGTGGTACAGTGCCAGAATGAGCGCTCCCAATTGCAGAATAAGGATAAAGCGATGAAAATGCTTAAGGCAAAGCTCTATTTGCTGAAGCAGCAGGAAAATATGGAGAAGATATCAGGAATCCGCGGTGAAGTAAAGGATATTGCATGGGGGAACCAAATCAGGTCCTATGTAATGCAGCCTTATACATTAGTAAAGGATCACCGTACCAATGAAGAAGTGGGCAATGCGGCCAGTGTGTTGGACGGAAACCTGGATCCCTTTATCAATGCATATTTAAAATGGATTGCACAGGGTTCCACATCATAAGATAAAATCTATAAGGAGGAAGCTTTCCTTAAAAGCCAAAGGAGGAAAGGTCTCCTTAAAAAACAAAGGAGGAAAATCCTCCTTGAAAAAACGAAGGAGGATGAATTATGCAGAGCACGAAGCAGGCGGTTTTTGCTCTTGGAGATAGGGAATATGGCTTTGACATCATGGATGTCAATACCATAGAAAAGGTTATTCCGAGTTTACCCGTGGCTAATATCCCGAAGAATTTTAAGGGTATCATACAGCTAAGAGGGGAGACAATACCGGTCTACAGCCTCCGCAGAAAATTCGGACTTCCGGATATTCCGGCCGATGACAGCTCCCGCTATATTATCGCAAAAACACAGGGGATGCTGGTGGCCTACGAGGTTGATGAAATGAAGGAAATCGTAGAGCTGGAACAGGATCAGATGAATGAATTTCCCGCTATACTGAAAGGTCTGAACACCTCCTATGTTAAATTTGTTTCCAATGTAGGTGGCAGACTGATACTTGCACTGGACCAGAACAATATTATGGCCCAGGAAGAGGAAGACAGGATTAAATCCGAGATGGGAATAGTAAAGAACAAGATGGACCAGAAGGCTTAGCCGGATAAAGTATAAGCTGGAATGGTATTTAACCATATGGCATTGTAATGCTGAAAGTAAATGTAAAAAAGGGAGAATGGATTTATGAAGAAAAAATTAATTAGTATTATGCTTGTTACAGCTATGGCTGCAACCGTATTTGCGGGCTGTAAGAAGGAAGAAAGTGAAACTAAAACTGAAAGCGATACAATCATTGTCGGTACGGAGGCTGGCTTTGCGCCATATGAGTATATGGAAGGCGACAAGGTTGTAGGCATTGATATGGATATCGCGCAGGCAATTGCAGATAGCCTGGATAAAAAATTAGTAATTAAAAATATGGATTTCGACGGTGCCCTCTTAGCGGTACAAAACGGAACCGTAGATTTTGTTGCGGCAGGTGTATCAGTAGATGCAGAGCGTGATAAGGTGATGGATTTCTCTACGGAGTACGTTGACTCTACGGAGGTAATCGTAGTCAATGCAGCAAATCCTGCCGTTGCTACAGTTGATAATGACGGACTTGCAGATAAAATTATCGGTGTCCAGCAGGGAAATATTGCGGACTTCTATGTGGAAGAGAATGTTCAATATAAGGAAGTTAAGCGTTACACTAAGTTTGCCCAGGCAGCAGAAGACTTAAAGAATGGTAAAATTGACTGTATCATCATGGATCAGTATCCTGCAGAGGAATTAGTGGCATCTAATTCGGAGCTGGTAATTATGGATGGCACTTTATTCCAGGATAAATATGCGATTGCAGTGAAAGAAGGCAATAAGAAATTATTGGATTCCATTAATGCGGTGATAGAAGACCTGAAGACCAGCGGTAAAATGGATCAGATTATTGCAGCACATACAGGCAGCAAGTAATAACCTTACGAAGTACTGTCTGGTTATGAAAGTGACAGTGCACCCGGACATACCCCGGACATCAGGAGCGAAAAGGATCATAGGAGGCTGTTAGAAAAACCAACAGCCTCCATCTCTATGTAAAGCCCTTCCGAAGGCTTCCTTATATACAGCTTTGTGGCTGGTTTTCTGCATACAAAGAGTTTTTAGAGTACTCGGTAAAATAAAAACAGGAGGTAAAAAATTGGAGAAGTTAAAAGAAGCCTTTTACAATGCCCTCATTCCAGATCAGAGATATATGGCCTATTTAAGTGGTATTAAGGTAACAGTCTTAATATCCTTGCTGGCAATTGCACTTGGAATTGCTATTGGTGTCCTTGTCGCTGTAGTAAATGTTTCAGCTGCACATTCGAAAATGAAGTGGATTTCCGGAATTTGTAATATATATATTACTATTATCCGCGGCACACCATTGATGGTGCAATTGTTGATTATCTATAATTTGATATTTACATCACGTAATACCAATGAGATTGTTGTAGGTGCGGTCTGCTTCGGTATAAATTCCGGTGCCTATGTTGCAGAAATAATCCGTGCCGGGATTGAATCCATAGATAAGGGTCAGATGGAAGCAGGCCGTTCCCTGGGGCTGAACCATATTCAGACCATGCGGCTGATCATCCTGCCCCAGGCAATACGAAACATACTTCCTGCCCTTGGCAACGAGTTTATCGTACTGATTAAGGAAACCTCGGTTGCGGGAGTGATCGCCGTAACGGATTTGACAAAAGCGGCACAGTATATTGGCTCAAGGACTTGGCAAATCCTTCCTCCACTGATTATAGCAGCGGCCTGCTACTTGATCATGGTAATGGGATTGACAAAGCTCTTATCTGTATTTGAAAGGAGGCTGGCGAAAGGTGATCGAAACTAGAAATCTCCAAAAGGCATTTGGTTCCAATAAGGTCTTAGACGGTATTGACATAACCATTGGGAAAGGGGAAAAGGTTGTAGTCATTGGCCCCTCCGGTTCAGGAAAATCCACCTTCCTCCGCTGCCTCAACCTATTAGAGGTTCCGACAGGAGGAGAAATCTGGTTTGAGGGCAATAATATTACGGATAAACGGACCGATATTAATAAAATGCGCCAAAAGATGGGAATGGTATTCCAGCAGTTTAACCTGTTTCCCCATCTGTCCGTCATGGAGAACATAACCTTGGCTCCGGTAAAGCTTGGCATCATGAACCAGCAGGAGGCTGAGCAAAAGGCAATGGAGCTGCTAAAACGGATTGGCCTGACAGAAAAAGCGGATGCATATCCAAACCAATTGTCCGGCGGACAGAAGCAGCGTATTGCCATTGTCCGGGCTCTTGCCATGAATCCGGATGTAATGCTCTTTGATGAGCCGACCTCAGCGCTTGATCCGGAGATGGTAGGAGAGGTTCTTGATTTAATGACACAATTGGCAGAGGAAGGGATGACAATGGTAGTTGTCACCCATGAGATGCGCTTTGCTAAGAAGGTGGCAACCCGTGTCCTGTTTATTGATGAGGGAAAGATTGTGGAAGAAAACGGACCGGATGAATTCTTTGACAATCCGAAGCATCCAAGACTGAAAGAATTTTTATCAAAGATATTATAAAAAATACCGGAAAAGCGGTTGTCATATTGGGGCAATCGCTTTTTGTACAGAATATAAGTAGTAGAAGTTGCTTCCTAATAATATAAGTAATGAGAAGTTGCTTTTTTAACTTCTCATAAAAGGCGCTGTATTTGCGCCGTGCATCATGATTATAGGAAGCTGTATCTTGCTTCCTATAATATAAGTTATGGGAAGTTGTTTCATTTAATTGTGCGGATTTCCTGAATTTATTTTTATACAAAAAAGTTAATAAATACATGATAGAATCGAGCATATGTGACAAAACTGGAATGCGGGGAAGCTTCCTGTCAAAATACTGTTGCATTATGCAGAAATCTATGATAGTATATCCTTCTAGGAAAGACAGTTGTGTTTGAGATAAATACAGACGATTCATCTGATACGGGAATTTGCATCTATAAACGCAGGAGGTGCTAATACATGAATGGTGACCAGTATTTTATTGTTAAGAAAAAGGCTGTGCCCGAAGTATTGTTAAAGGT
>JARKQP010000886.1 GCA_029974875.1 Mobilitalea sp. | reverse complement strand
CTATTCATGTAATTTTATGTTGTAAAACATTTGATTGCAAGGTAGTATCTGCAGGAAAGGAGTTTTTTATGTCTGGAAATGATTTGGCAATTTCAAATATACCGATTCAGCCATGGGGGGAATTATACAATGAAGAAGAAGCGCTGAATATTGGTACTATTTTTCACGATCTGAATAAGCCTTTTTTTGCAGCGGAAGCAGTGATGGGAAGTAAAAGTCCCATTGCTACGGAAGCGGGGAACCAGGAAAAGCAACTGGCACAGGTTGAGCGGGAGGAACTGATGACAAGGATCAACCAGATCGGTTTTTATCTGGATGATCTGACACTCTATCTGGATACCCATGATAAGGATGCACAGGCAATCCAGCTCTATCATGAGAAATCCAAGGAATATGCAGAGCTGAGGAAGCAGTTTGCCCAGCAGTATTACCCCTTAAGCAGGCTGTGCATTCCTGACTGCATGAATGACAATGAGGCCGCTTTCTGCTGGCAGGAAGGGCCGATGCCCTGGGAAGGAGCGTGCGTTTAAATGTGGATTTATGAAAAAAGACTTCAATATCCGGTAAAGATAACAAAGAACTGTCCCAAGGCGGCAAAGCTAATTATCAGCCAATACGGCGGGCCGGACGGGGAATTATCTGCCTCCATGAGGTACCTGTCCCAGCGTTATACCATGCCTGTAAAGGAGGTAGGCGGGCTCCTGACGGACATCGGTACGGAAGAGCTGGCCCATATGGAACTCATCTGTGCCATGGTATTTCAACTGACCAATAATCTTTCTGTAGAGCAGGCAAAGGAAGCTGGTTTTGATGCCTATTATATTGACCATACCACAGCCCTATGGCCTCAGGCGGCATCATCCCTGCCATTTACTGCGACGGAATTCCAGTCCAAGGGGGATGCCATTGCCGACCTTACAGAAGACCTGGCAGCAGAGCAAAAGGCAAGGACAGTATATGATAACCTGCTCCGCATGATCCCGGATCCGGAGATCCAGGAACCCTTAAAATTCTTGCGCGCCAGGGAAATCGTACACTTCCAGAGGTTTGGGGAAGCCTTGGAGAAGACGAAGGATAAGCTGGATAGCAAGAATTTCTATTATTTTAACCCGGAATTTGATAAGGGAATGTTCCAGGGAAAATGATAGAGCCATGTCAGGCACCCATGAGGCCAAAGAGGGGAAATCCCTTTGGCTTCATGGGTATTTTTTGCAGACCTTTACGGGTAGGTTATAAGAGGCTATAGGGTTGTGGGACGGATTGCCAGTTTAACACCGCTGGTGGTTCTTGTCCAAATATGTTATTATAGTGAAAAAGCGGTCAGCTGTATAGAGGGGATCAGTATGATCTTAGACAGGCTGCAAAAGGGGAGCTTCAAAGGCTTACAAAGGAATATAATATACCCTATATCCCCAATGTTACCGTCGGCTGGGATTCTAGTCCCAGGACTGTCCAGACAGACCGGTTTGAGCAGATCGGATATCCCTACATACCTGTCTATAAGGATAATACGCCGGAGGAGTTTGAAAAGACTTTAAAGGATGTAAAGGACTTTTTGGACAGCGGTATCCCAAAATATCCTGTATGCACAATCAATGCATGGAATGAATGGACGGAAGGGAGCTATCTGGAGCCGGATACCGTAAACGGGATGGGGCATTTGGAGGCGGTCAGGAAGGTATTTGGTTAATTTGATAAGTATGGAATAAAAATGTAATAAGGTAAAGGCGTGAAGGTGACTTTCTCGCCTTTTGTTGTGGAAAAAATCCAGAAGGTAGGGCGGTGATTAACTGATGTTTGTTTTATGCAGAATTTTTTAGGAAGCTTTATTCCTCTTTATGCTTCAATTATGTAGAAAAACGGAAATTATTGTTGATAGAATTACATAATTTGTTATAATGAAAAGGAATCCACAAGTGCATGGAGGGATTTTTATGAGT
>JARKQP010000863.1 GCA_029974875.1 Mobilitalea sp. | reverse complement strand
GAGAATTAAAATCAAACAGAAAAGCCCTGATCATATGGAGCGTGTGCATGGCGCTGCTAGTGCTGAGCGGCATGGGTAAATATACCGCGTATTCCTCAGGCAGCTCCGCCGGCAATGAGGTATTTAACCAATTACCTGCTACAATGAAGGTTTTATTGGGGATTAGCGGGTTTGAAGTAGCAAAGATAAGCGGTTTTTATGCCTTTTTGTTTCCTTATATTGAAATCACGGCGGCAATCCATGCCGCACTGTTAGGCAGCGGTATTATTGCCAAGGAAGAGCGGGATAAAACTACTGAATTCTTAATCGTAAAGCCCGTTTCCAGAAGCGTAATCATAACCTCCAAGCTGCTTGCCGCTTTTTTTAATGTAGCAGTCATAAATATTGTTTCCCTGCTGTCCTCCCTGGCTATCGTCCCCACCTTCCACACCGGCGAGGATATTACCGGTGAAATTTTACTCCTGCACTTGACCATGCTTATCGTCCAATTGATTTTCCTGACCCTTGGAGCATTTTTAGCCGCTTTCACAAGAAAGCCCAAGGCCTCGGGAGCAATGGCGGCAAATATTGTCCTGGCCGGCTATGTTATCTCAAAGGTGACAGGCCTGGTTGATCACCTGGATATATTAAACCTGCTTTCTCCCTTTCAGTATTTTAGCCTGGAAAAAGCAGTGCATGCCAATGAAATCAGCCTCCAGGCCACACTTCTTTCCCTGGTGCTTATAGCCGTATTTACCGCCTTTTCCGATTTCTTTTACCAAAAGCGGGATCTAAACATTTAAGAACCCTTACCGCCCCGTCATTCCTGATCTAATAATGCGCCTTGAAATGGTCTTTGACAGACTAAGTCCAAGGCGCATTCCTTGTGCATGTCAATATGCAATTTTTACAAAGCAAGAGTGTCTCGCCTTTAAATTTTAATTATTCTGTATATTGACGGAGGACGTTCATATGCTATAATGTAATTTAGTTAGGCTCCTAAGTAATTTTATTCTTACTGGGAGCGTTCCTTACTGCAAAGGAGGTGATATCAAAGAAATGCCGGAAGAAATCAAACAAATTACCAAGAATCTGTTAGAGATCCATAAATCCTTCCACCTGTTATCCTACCACAAATCCATTAACCAGAACCTGCATCCCGGCCAGCCAAAATTATTATCCCTGATTAAAGGACATGAGGGTATTTCCCAAAAGGAGTTGGGCACAATGACCTACGTGAAGCCGTCTACGATTACCGGAATGCTGAACACCCTTGAAGCCAAGCATTTTGTCTACCGCCAGGTGGACGAAGCCGACAAAAGGATCATGAGGGTATATCTGACCCCGGAGGGCAGGGAGGTTGCCACCCAAAGCGAGCAGCTGATGAAGAGTCTTTACGGAGCACTCTTTAAGGATTTTTCCAAGGAGGAGATGAACGTAATATTAGTCCTGACCAATAAAATGATAGAAAATTTACGCAATTTTGAATTATAATATAAGCTAAGAAAGGAACTTTTATGCTTAAGCTACTTAAATTTTTGAAAAAATCAACTGCAGCGATTATACTGGTTGTCCTCCTGTTAATCCTGCAGGCTTATACTGATTTGTCCCTACCTACTTATACCTCCGAGATTGTCAATATTGGAATTATGAGAAACGGTATCGCCACCTCCGTACCGGAGGTGCTCCGCAAAACGGAGCTTGACAGGCTTACCATCTTTATGACACAGGAAGAAAAGGACATTGCCCTTCCCCACTTTACTCTCATGTCAAAGGAGGATTACAGCGGGGAGCAATGGTCCGATTATGAAAAGAAATACCCTCTGCTCCAGTCCGAGGAATTGTACCTCTTTGACGGCATGGATACAGAGCTTGTGGCAGACTCCCTGGCGCTTCCTTCCACCATAGTTTATCTGCTGGAAGGCACCGAAGAGACCTCCGTCCAGATACAGCAGCAGATCCTTGCAAATCTTCCCGACGCGCTAAAGCAGGGCTCTTCGGATATATTCGCAATCCTGCCCCTGCTGCCTGCCGAGAACCAGGCAGCCTTTTCCGATACCCTGAGGGAAAAATTCAGCGCCATGTCGGATACGATGCTGGTTTCCTCTGCCTCCGCTTACATCAAGGCCGAATACCAGGCAATCGGTGTGGACGTGGATCAGATGCAGATTAATTACATCATTGTCGTAGGCCTGAAGATGCTTGGTTTCGCCCTGCTGGGAATGGTTGCCTCCATCCTGGTAACCCTGATCGCTTCCAGGGTAGCGGCCCGGATGGGACGCGATTTGCGCAGCAATGTATTCCGGAAGGTAGTTTCCTTCTCCCATAAGGAGATGGACCAGTTCTCCACCGCTTCCTTAATTACAAGAAGCACCAATGATATCCAACAGGTGCAGATGCTGATCGTAATGCTGATCCGTATCGTAATCTATTCCCCGATCCTGGCTCTTGGCGGAATCTATAAGGTCCTCCAGACGGATACCTCCATGTCCTGGGTTCTGGCAATCGGTGTGGGCGCCTTATTCCTTCTCATTGGATCCCTGTTTGTGATAGCAATGCCAAAATTCAAGATTATGCAAAAGCTGGTCGACCGGATCAATTTAGTTGCCCGTGAAATCCTCACAGGTCTTCCGGTCATCCGTGCTTTCAGTACCGTAGACCATGAAGAAAAGCGTTTTGACAAGGCCAATATGGATCTTGCCAAAAACTCCTTATTCGTATCCCGTGTCATGACCTTCATGATGCCGATGCTGATGATCATCATGAACCTTATTTCCCTCCTGATCCTCTGGGTTGGCGCCCACGGTATCGAGGACGGTACGCTCCAGGTTGGTGACATGATGGCCTTCATCCAGTATACGATGCAGATTATTATGTCCTTCCTGATGCTGACCATGATCTCCATCATGCTGCCAAGAGCCACCGTTGCTGCAAACCGTATTGATGAGGTGCTCTCCACAGATATCAGCATCCTGGATCCTGAAAATCCGGTAGCAGCCTTCTCCTCACAGAAAGGCATCCTGGAATTTCGCAATGTCTGTTTTCGTTATCCGGGTGCTGACGAGGATGTGCTGTCAGACATCAGCTTTGTAGCAAAGCCCGGTGAGACAACGGCCGTTATCGGAAGTACCGGCAGCGGTAAATCTACCCTGATCAACCTGATACCAAGATTTTATGATGCCACCGCCGGAAGTATTTTGCTGGACGGCGCCGATATCACCAGGCTATCCCAGAAGGATTTAAGGAATAGGATCGGTTTAGTCCCGCAAAAGGGAGTCCTGTTCAGCGGCACCATTGAATCCAACATTAAATTCAGCAATTCAGGCCTGGATGACGTGCTCATGAAAAAGGCTGCCCGGATTGCACAGGCAGAGGAGTTTATCGACAATAAGCCGGAGGGCTATGGCGCCCCGATCTCCGAGGGAGGCACCAACGTATCCGGCGGACAAAAGCAGCGTCTGTCCATCGCCAGGGCAATTGCAAAGGATCCTGAAATTTATATCTTTGACGACAGCTTTTCCGCACTGGATTATAAGACCGATGCAACCCTGCGCAAGACCCTGAAGGAAGAGCTTTCCGACAGTACTCTCCTGATCGTTGCCCAGCGTATCAGCACCATCATGAACGCGGAGCAGATCCTGGTCCTGGATGACGGTAAAATAGTCGGCAAAGGAACCCATAGGGAATTACTCCGGGATTGCGAGGTATATCAGCAGATTGCATCATCCCAATTATCAAAGGAGGAGCTGGAACAATGAGCAGAGAAGAAAACAACAACCAACCGGTAACAACGAAGCCTGCTCCCGGAAGGAGAAGGATGGGTCCCGGGTTTGGCGGCCCTCCGGGAATGATGCCCGGGGAAAAGGCAAAGGATTTCAAGGGAACCATGGTAAAACTGGTCAAGGTTCTTTCCAAATATAAGATCGGATTTTTTATAGCCTTCATCTTTGCTGTGGGCAGCACCATATTTTCCATTATAGGCCCGACCATCATGGGTGATGCGACTACGGAAATAGCAGAAGGCCTGCTAGACAAAATCCGGGGTGGAAAGGGCATTGATTTCACCGCCCTCGGGAAGATATTACTTACCCTGATCATTATCTATGCCGTCAGCTCCGTGTTCTCCTTTGTCATGGGCTGGATATTATCCGGCATTTCCATGAAGGTAAGCTATAAGTTCCGTAAGGATATCTCGGAAAAGATCCACCGTATGCCGATGAACTTCTTTGACACCCATTCCCACGGTGAGATCCTGTCCCGGATTACAAATGACGTTGATACCCTGAACCAAAGCTTAAACCAAAGCTTGACGCAGCTGATCACCTCTTCCGTATCCGTGGTCGGTGTCCTCATCATGATGCTGAGGATCAATGTCTATATGACCCTTCTGGCACTTTTGATTTTACCGGTTTCCGTCCTCATGGTAAGCCAGGTTATCAAGAAATCCCAGAAATATTTCAAGCAGCAGCAGGAATACCTGGGACATGTGAATGGCCAGGTAGAAGAGGTTTACGGCGGCCATACGATCATTAAGGCCTACAACAAGGAAGAGGAATCCTTTGAGGAATTTAATGAAAAGAATGAAAAGCTTTATGAATCCGCCTGGAAGTCCCAATTTTTATCGGGCCTTATGATGCCGATCATGTCCTTCGTAGGTAATATCGGTTATGTAGGCGTAGCCATCCTTGGCGGCTACCTTGTAATCAAGGGTAAGATTAAGATTGGACAAATCCAGTCCTTCTTCCAATATATCCGAAGCTTCACACAGCCCATCAACCAGCTGATGCAGGTAGCAAACATGTTCCAGCAGGCTGCGGCTGCGGCTGAGAGGGTATTCGAATTCTTAGATGCAGAGGAAGAAGTGCAGACAGCAGAAAACCCGGTATCCATCCAGGGCTTGAATGGAAATGTGGAATTTAAGAACGTCCATTTCGGCTACAACCCGGACAGGATCATTATCAATAATTTTAACGCCAAGGTTTATAAGGGCCAGAAAATTGCCATCGTAGGACCTACCGGTGCCGGTAAAACAACGATTGTAAAGCTGCTGATGAGATTCTATGACATCAACAGCGGACAGATCCTCATTGACGGCCACAATATCCAGGACTTTAACCGCAGTGACTTACGCAAGATGTTTGGCATGGTCCTCCAGGACACCTGGCTATTTAACGGATCCATCCTGGAGAATATCCGCTACAGCCAGCTAAATGCCACTGACGAGGAGGTAATGAGGGCTGCAAAGGCCGCCCATGTCCACCATTTTATCTCCACCCTTCCGGATGGCTATAACATGGTGCTCAACGAGGAGGCCAGCAATGTATCCCAGGGCCAGAAGCAGCTGCTCACCATCGCCCGCGCCATCCTGGCCGACCCTAAGATCCTGATCCTGGATGAAGCCACCAGCTCCGTCGATACCAGGACTGAGCTGCTAATCCAGAAGGCAATGGACTCCCTGATGAAGGGAAGAACCAGCTTTATCATAGCCCACCGTCTGTCTACGATCCGTGATGCAGATTTAATTCTCGTCATGAACAACGGTGATATCGTGGAACAGGGCAGCCATGAAGAGCTCCTTGCAACGGGCGGCTTCTATGCGAACCTGTATAATTCACAGTTTGAGAAGACGGCGTAGGGGGAAGGCCCTGCTGCTTTCGTTTGTTGGGTTTTCCGGTTGGCTGCCCCGGAAGGACGGTTATCCTTACAAGGTCTTGTGAAATGAAGTGGAAGAGCTGAGCCGAATATGTTATAGTATAATTATAAAAACAGGTAATAGTGCTGAACGTTGAATAGCTCTGACCAATTAACTAATACTTTAAAGGAAAGGACGTGTTACTATGCCACTACCAAGGGAACCAGTTTATACCATCGACGATATTGACAATCTGCCGGAGGGAACCAGGGCAGAGCTGATTGATGGACAGATCTACTACCAAGCTTCGCCCTCCAGAACACACCAACTCATATCAAAAGAACTGGTTGTGAAGATTGACAGCTTTATTAAAGCAAACAAAGGGAAGTGTGAGGTATTTCCGGCTCCCTTTGATGTATTTCTTAATGGCAATGAAAGTGAATGCTACATTCCTGATATCAGCGTTATATGCAATCCTGATATTATTAAAGAAAGGGGCTGCTTCGGTACTCCTGATTGGATTATTGAAATTACTTCCCCCAGCACTTCAAATCATGATTATCTGTTGAAGTCAGTTAAATATCAGGCAGCAGGTGTCCGTGAATATTGGATTGTAAATCCGCAGAAACAGGCGATTACAGTTTATGACTTTACCGACAAAAACTTCATTCCACAACTTTATACATTCTCTGATAAGATTAAGGTGAGCATTTACAATGATCTATGCATCGACTTTTCAGAACTGGAGCTATAATCACTAAGTCCCTGTCACGGCAGGGCAGCCTAAGAAGGAAGATATATTTTATCAGAAGATGAATACAACGCAAGAAGGAATACCTATTTTATAGGGAAACAACGACAGGCGAGGGACAACCCCTCGCCTGTTTTATTCCGCCTGTAGTTCTTTATACCATTATGCATTTACAATAGCCTTTTATACAACTCCCATCCGTCTTTTTCACAAAAGCGTTTTAGTTCTTTCCAGCTTGGCATCTTATTTCTTCTCCTATCCTCTCAATATCTTCTAAGATAAGACGTCGATAGTGTACGTTTTGTACGCAAAAAAACAGTATTTAGTCAAGATCAAACAGAAGATTTGCCACTATATTTAGTTTGGATATACTTTTTAATGCAATTTCATTCCCATCCTCGTCAATTTCATTGCACATAAGCTCCATCTCCACTACCAGCTGACTTCTTCCCTGGAAGTACTTTAATGGCACCTGAATCGAAAATTCGTCATCACTGTTTAAATTCGTGCCCTTCCCCGCTGTAACGCTGCAAACCGTCCCAGTATTCAGATTTTTTGTGGCCAGGACATCAGTAGAAGCCTCTGCGGCAGTCGGATTCATTTCCACCCGGATGGTTTTCGTGCTGTCAGCAGGATCCGGTATCCATGCATGGTACGATACATAATATTTCCTGTCACTGGTATTAACCACACTATCCTCTTCCACTCTGAACCTAACCGTTTTTACCACACTCGCATCCTGGACATCTACGGAATCTGTATCTGAGCTGATAAACAAAAATTGTTCCCCTGTCCCGGCGGTATATACGTCCTCATTGGTAACCACGATCCTTGGTTGGGCAAATCCCGCACGATAGGAGCTGATCATCGTATTGATAAATAATTTTATCTCATCATTTGTAAGATTATTCCTGTGTCCCAAGCCCGTATAGGTTATATTTCCCTTATTGTAAATATAATAATTATTCCGGGAATCATTTTCACGGGAGGAATAAAAGCCGTTATTTGTCCCTCCCATCAGTTTGCTTTGATTATCTGACAGGTTATACCAAACCACCATGTCTTCCTGTTCTAAATCTAACTGATAATATTGAAAATGAGTTGTTGCTACTTGAATAGTATCTCCTATAAGGAACGGATATTGGGTAATCTGGCCTTTATTTGCAACGGATATCCGCGTTGTCTCCCAGCCTGTTGTATAGTTGGTAGAGTTCCTGTCCTTGTATACCTTTTGACTATTGTTGGTGTCTGCCGGATCACTGCTCCAAACCAGTTTATTACTGTTATCCGTATAGAATTTCCAATACTTATCATAGGAGCTATCACTATAATTAATACCACTCGCATAAATCTGCATCGGAATTCTCTGCATTGTATTTGACGTATCATTATAGTAAATGGATTGCTCTTTCTGGTCCGAATTTTTCTTGCCCACATCAAAATTATAACGGTCCTGGCTTAATATCTTTCTTAGCTCCGCATTATAATGGCGCTCGGTTCCGGCATCCTTATCCCATATGACATCATGGCTAAAGATAATACTCTTTCCCTGGTTAATAAAATCCTTGATTTCCTGATGGGCAGCCGGATTATTCGTATAGCTGCAGCAATCACGGAATCCCAGGATCAGCATGTCATAATCCTCCAGAAAATCATCATAATGGCCCACGGTAAATTTAGCCAGAAACTGTTGATTCGTCATGCAGGTAATATTCACCTTATATTCCGCAACAGATTGCAGATAACGCTGGAACCGATCATCCGTCTGCATATTTAAGCTGTTACTCACATTCCCTGTCCCTGCATCAATGGCTACCTGAAGTACCTTGATCTCCACCTTGGCTTCTTCCCGTTTTTTTATTACCGTATAATTAATCTCACTGCAGCGCAGCGATGTATTATCCGTCTGGTTCACTTCCAATTTCCAGGGAATGATTCCCTGATAGGTATCATCCAGATGTCTTGTCAGCGTATACCAGGTATTTGGTTTTAATGCATTCACAGCTACAGATTTATTGGAGTCATCCTTGACCTTTAAATTGCTGATTCCTTCCTGCTTCGCACCGGTCGGCGTATCAATCGAGCCATTATACCTTCCGTCACCATTGTTGTCGATATATAGCTTTACAGCATAACTAGCTCCGCTTCCCAGTATTTTGAACCGGTATTTCAGCGTATTTGAATCATTATAGAAAGCCTCCTCAATGCTGCCATCCCCCTTTAAGGAATAACTATAAGGAACCGGATACATGCCGGAATTACTTTTATTTGCGAACTCGAGGCTGCAGACGGAATTAGATATTTTCTCCTGTAACAAATAGGAGTTGAACTGTTTCTCATAAAAAATCTTATCCCTAAAATTGGAGCGGTACACTTCCTGTATCTGCTCCTGCTCCGGCGTATATACATTCAGGCCTTCCTGCCGGATTACATCGGCCAAACGATACAGATAGGTTGCTTTATCCACCTTAAGGGAAACTTTTTTTCGCGTGGTATCCGTATAAAAATTGTCAGCATTGTCACTGCGGCCGCCGGTCAAGACGACCGGTCTGCCTGACAGCATAAAATCCTTTAATTCTTCCAACTTTTTTTGTGTGATATCATTTCCGGAATAACGGATTCCTTCCTTCGCAGTGCCCGTTTCCTTATATACCTTATCCCCTATGGATAAATAAACCTTTCCGTTTAAATTAGCGTCACTATACTGATTAATGTTCTTGGATCCCGTATTTAAACCAATGATGATCATATCATACCTGGCATTGATATCTTCAATTTTCCCAATAAAATCATAGGTCGTCATGGTAGTAACATGGATATCACCTGCTGCTCCCATGAAGTACGGGAATAATTTACGGTATCGCACTTCCCACCCGCCGGTTCCATAAATAAAGTCGTCATAGGGCTGTATTTCCAGTATATTCAGCTCATTCTTATCCGCCCAGTGGAACTCCTGGTCCAGCATGGAAAATATGGCTTCCGCCGGCGAAATACTGCTGCGGCGCGCCGAATTCACATCCCTGTCCTCTTTGACATACCTGTCATAATGTTCATACCAGTCAAAGGCATCCCTGGTTACACCTGTCTCTGTAATAGTCTTCGTCCCTAGATACTCCCATAGACTCAGACTGCCGCTAAAGGTATATACTCCCTCCCCTGCAGTAGTATTATTAATTATGATGTCAGGATTTTTTAGCTCCAGTCCGCCATTATTACTTAAAAAGGTATCCTTGTTCCAGGCTGTGACCGTCTGGTTTCCAGCTGCCCCCACATAGTATGCTACGGTTTTTCCTCCCACCTGTTTTGTTTTAATCTTGCCCGGCTTGATGTAAAGGCGGTTAAAGTTCGCCGGCCCCATCTGCAGCAGCATAATGCACAGCTTATGGGCATTATTTTCAGAGGCTGGGCTAAGATAACTATTGGTAGCATCCATCATAATGACCGCCCTATTTTTTGAAACCGTCCGGTCAAAGATAGCCATGGTTGTTTCCCAGGTAAAATCATTGCTGCCCTGAAAATTAGTGGAGGTATTCGTCAGCTCCCCGCCTTCTTTATTGAATTTCTTCCAAATCTCGGGAAGTCCCGCTACAGCAGGGGCTTTGCCATTGATATATATCACATCCGCCTTCTTAATTAAGTCCAAATTATCCGGGTTTGCCAGATCTGTCGGGTCAACAGTTATCACCACTGACTGATAGTCTGCCAGCTTCTCTTCGGGAACACCGACTGCCTCCTTTAAGAAGGTATTTTTATGGGTAAAGATCATTTTATTACGTGTGTAACGGTCGATGGTCATCCATACCTGATCTGCCGTATGATCCGTCGGCATAGTAGTATCATCGTTTTGGATCCACTTATACTGACCCTTTCCTGCCCCCTCATAGGTATAAATGAATTCGGAACCGGCCTGCTTTTGGCTGATGGTTCCTGTTTCATCCGTGACCTTTTGATAATAGCCGCGCTCTTCCCCTGACTTAGTCCAATTGCCCTTGCCGGAGGCCAATTCCTCCGGGTCTATTTCAAATACATACTTATTTTCTGTTGTCGTAGTGCAGACAGCAAAGCCTCCAGCCTGATATTCAGACGCAAGATTGCTGATTGAAAGCTGTTCCATGTCCACCGGCTCACATCCTGATATCCAGTAGCCCACTTCCCCGTAGCTTCTATTCGGGACTATTTCCAAAATAAATAATGGATTATTCCGGGTGCCAAGCTCACTCACCCCATCCTTATCCGGCACGGGGATGACTGCCGCATCCTCCGCTGACACAAGCAGACTAAAGCCTCCATATGCACTTGCGGCAATCAAAAGAAAAAATGAAGCTATCACTAATATTTTCTTCCCTAAGTGTCTTCCCTTCATGAAAATTCCTCCCATGTTCCATCCTATGATAAATCAACAATTGTCTGCTGCCAGCAGACTATGCCACTACTTTACCAGTTCCATCCTATGGCAAATCAACAATCCGGTTTCTCAGCTTAATATCCTCTGAGACAGAAAATTCCCTATCATTGTATTCCAGTCTGACCGTGACCGTCAGGGTATTGCCGGATGTCCCTGGCCTGCCGGAGGTAAACATTACCGGATCCGCCGAAAAGCTCTCCACATATTCCCCTAACAGGTTATCCTCTGAAGCTGCTCCGGCCGTAATATCAGCAACAACAGCCCCCTTATCCCCTATGGTCAGGTTATAAAGGTACAGCCTTTTATCCTCATCATTAAACCATATGATTTCCATCGGATCCGCTGTCGTAGCAGGATTATCATCACTATGATAGATAAAAAGAGTTCCAAGGGCGGCATCATATTCGATATTATTTCCTTCTAAAACGCACTCCCTGATCTGATTCATAATAGTCTGGGCTTCCGTCTGGAGGAGAATCTCATTTTCGGCCGCTTTATAGCTGCGGCTGCCCGCAGACATAAATATGGTTATCGCCCCAATAACAATGGCTGAAATAGCCATAACCAAAATCAATTCCACCAGCGTTAAGCCCCGGTTATTCAGTTTTACCACCTGTTTCCATCTCTGTTCCATCGTTTTTCACCTGATAAAATGCTTTCCTGTTGCCTTAACTAAGGTAATGGTATACCGCGGGGTTCCATCACTGTCCGCTACCATGATCTTATTATAATAGCTGGAATCCGCCGGATTGGCTGATATGCCCCCGGTGCCCTTCTCAAAGCCCAGCTGCATATAACTCCCGGAGGCAAAGTTTCCTATCTCTATGCTTGAAGCGGATACCGTTGTTTCATAAAAAAGACGGAGCTGCCTGTTCCCCAGCCTGGTTCCCGTTGCATCCAGCAGGGCTTCCGTTGCAGGCTCAGTGCTTACCTTCATATAATAGGAGTCCCCCGACTGGTAAATGTACAGAAAGGGTTTTTCCGCCCTGCTCATCGCCTCAAGCCTCACCCTGTCCAGGGCAGCATTGATTTCAGACGCACATGTCTTGGCATTGCCATACCGGATATAGCTCATACCCCCAATTGCCCCGCCTGCAAAAATAGCAAGAATGGCTATGACTAAAATGATTTCTGCCAAAGACATACCCTTATCATTCCTCATAGTCCTTCTCCTCTTCTAATACACATTCTTCTTCCAGTTTTCATAGGTAATATATCTGGAGATATCAACCTGGTCAATATTTTCCGCTTCATTGGTGTCCACCTTTGAATAATCCGCAAAGTAGTGGGTGAACCTCTTAGCATCCAGTCCAAGCCAGCCGCCTTCCACCGGTGCCAAGGTCTCTTTCTCCAATGCATAGGAAAAAATATCCTGAACAATCTCTGGGCTGGAGCCTATGGATATGCCATTTGACATCAGCTTGATAGTTTTATCCGAAATAATTAAGCCCTTATAGCTTTTATCAAAATCTATATCCCCTGTGGCAATAATAATTCCTTTCTGCAAATCCGGGCCGGATGTAGCTGTAATGATATCACTGGCATTGATTTTACTGTCATTGCGGATGATATAAACAGAATAATCCAAATCATTTATGGTATTATCCCTGTTAATATCAATGGGAACCCGTTTAAAATAATTACCATTGTATTTTGCAAAGCCATTGACCGCTGCAGCTCCGTCATCCCGTGTTTCCCATTCAATGACCGACATATCATCCCCGGGTACTGCCGGTGTGCCATTATCATATTGGCTGATAATCGTCTGGAATAAGGGACTGCTTGCTTTATCCAGCCGGAAATCTCCGGCATTGCCTGCCGCCGATACCGGAACCAGACATAACTGTCTTGATTTATATTCCTTTGCGCTACGGATCGAATCCCTTAAAAGGCTTTCATGGGGAAGATCCGGGTTGGCAAGGACTCCGCCTGTCAATACCAGGCCATCGGCTGAGGTTTTTAATGCATTGGCTGACAACAGAAGCGCTCCGCTCAGCCTTATGCCGTCACCGTACAGATAGCTCTCCGCATTCTCCTTAATTTTTGCCTGGTTCTCCCCATGGCTGTAATACTCCCTGAAATATTGGTTGGCACAGGCCTGGTTCTTAAATTCCAGATAATAATATACCATGGGCACCGTACCACCCATGAGATAATGATATTCTACAAACTGGGCAGCCGTTAGCAGGTCGGATATGGTACCCGGAACCACAGGGATATCCACTGTCTTCGCACCGCTTGGCAGCGCATCCACCTCTGAGCGCATCACCGGATTATGTCCCAGCCAGGGAAGATATTCATCGGGCACCAGATAGGCCAGCTGATTGCTCTTCACCGATATGGATTCTCCTGTCATAATATCATCCACCACTGTTTTTCCAGCCTCATTTTTTCTTGAGATAAAGGCTCTTCCCGCAAGCATCAGGCTTTTCACATCAATCATGTTAAGGGAGGAATTGATTCCGTTAATTAAAATCGCACTGCTGTAATTGGAATTCACTTCTGTTTTTATCTTATTGTTATCATCTATTTTTGTATTTGTTTTGCTATAGCTATAGCCAAAATAGCTTCCGCTGATGATAACATCACTTCGCTTCGCTCCCAGCATGAGATCATCGGATACCATACAATTTCCATTGATATTTAAGTAGGAGGATTGCACACCTGCCGAATTACCCGTTGTCTTAATATTCTCCGCCCATATACTGACCTTTTTCAGGTTTGCGCTGTCTCCAATAAAGAGCTTGGCATCATCCTTCACCGTTAAATCTCCCCTTGTAATCAAGGTATCACCGGTAATTTTAAGATTATAGCCATTGGCTGCATTATTAATATCAGGGACCGTAACATTGGTTGCATTAACCTCAATTCCGCCGATACCGGCATAAATATTTCCATCAATCCTCATGCCCGTTCCACCCTCGGTCAGCAGCTGCTCGTCGGCAATAATAGCGTATTTTGTAAACTCGGGGTAGATACCGGCATATTCAAAATTCAGGCTGGGTACTTCCAGCTTGATATCTGTCGTAATTCTGGTCTCAAAGCCCTGGGTGTCGACAAAGCTTACCTTCACATTCTTTAAGGTGACAGAGCTAACCTTATCCGGGTCCGCCGTATCCAGACTGACTGCCAGGATATTAGTATTCTTCGCCGGATCAAGATACGGAGTATCAGGATATAGAATAATACTATCCTTCTTTGGCTGCAGATTGGAATTCAGAAAGCTTTTCAAACGACTTGGCTGATAATAATAGGTTCCGCCCAAGGGATCATAGGATACCGATGAACCGCAAAGAGCCGGTACCAGATTCTCTATATAGTGTCTGTCAAACTCTGCTTTTAAGCTGGTGCTGGGATTCTGGAGGATTTCTGAGTAATGAAGCAATAAATAGTCATAGGCCTCATACATACACTGGGAAGAGATCCCTTCCAGCCCCGCCTGCAATTCATTGATTACCGTCTCGGTCTGGTAAAAGTTCTCCTTTGCCTGATAATCCACCTGTTTCATCCGTATATTTGTCATAGTCAGAGCCAGAATTAAAGAGCCAAGGATTCCGATAAAGAGTATGGCAATGATGACAAGTAATAGGTTTGACCCCTTGTTATTTTTTCCAAACTGCCTCATTGTCTCCCTCCTATCACAAGCAAATTTCACTACTTAATTTTCCACTTAATTTCACTGCTTAATTTCGTCACTTAATTTTCTGCTTAATTCCGCTACTTAATTTCACTTCTTAAATTCCACTCTTAATTCCACTGCTTAATTTCACTTCTTAAATTCACCGCTTAATTCCACTTCTTAATTTCACTACTTAATTTTCTGCTCAATTCCGCTGATCAATTTCATTTCTTAATTCTACTGCTCAATTCCACCGCTCAATTCATGGATTCGCACAAGTGCTATCTTCCCTTTGTTGAAGTCAGTGTAGCAAATAAAGCATCCGGATCCAGCAGCCGGCCTTCTCTATAGATATCAACCCTTATGTTCATCATTCGAATAACAGGGGAGCGCCGGATATAGCCGCCTGCTTCCTTGATATCGTTTCCTGCTCCCAGGACTGAAACCTTATTCGCATTGGAGTATACCTTTTCAAGCTGATCCCTGGAATTATCCACCGGATTAATGTTGATATCATATGCCGGCACCGTATCTGAGGACAGCTCTGCCTGGCACAACAGATAGAGATTTATCTTTCGTAAAAAATAAGCTGCTACATCTCTATCGATATCCAGCATCACCTGCTCTACATTCCTATCCCTCTGGAAAAACAGATAAATATTCTGCAGATCATTCAGCGAAACCGTTTCCTGATACAGGGGAGGGTCAATCTCTATGGCACCGGCCACATCCGCAGGACAGCCCGGGATTCCGGGACAATAATACTTATAATAAATCTTTACCTCAACTGAGGTGCTGCTGCCACTGACCGGGTCAATATCAATGTACATATTCCGCACCAGGGCATTCCGGATATCCTCCTCACTTTCCGGATACAGCCAGGTGCCAGGTGAGCTTGCATTCCGGTTATTACAGTATTCCCGGTTCAAGTCACTCATGGGAATAACGGCATGGGCCTTCTGCGTCGTTTCCACCGCCACCACATTCCTGGGGGATTCAATTGTCCTGATTTCAGATAAGGTTTGATTAACATTCAGGTCATAGTAGGTAGTTCCCGCAGTAATATTGGTATCCACCGTAATTAACGCATCATAAGAATTCCCATTCTCCTGAATTCCCCTCATGGAATAATACAGCATTCCATTCGCAGAATTCTTAAAGGTATTCCCCTCATAGCTTCCGCTGGCGCCCTTTGCACCCACCAAAGCACCTGCAGCATTAACCTCCCCCACTCTGCTTTCGTCGTTGTCAAGCTTATCGGGGGCTACGATACTAAAATTCTTATCAAAATCAGTAACGGTATGAAAGCTCCTCGCTATCTCCTCAATGGAATGGTCCTTGCACTGCTCCATGATACTTTGGGCTAAGGCAACTGCCCTTTGCTCATTCCTTGCTCTGGCATTGTACCTCGCCGAGCTTACAAAATAATTTAAAAGAGGAACTGCAATAAGCGCCAGTATGACTATGCTTACAATAACCTCTACCAGAGAAAATCCCAGATTATTTACTGTATTTTTTCCAGATTTCATGATCAACTTCCCCTTTTCATCCCTTATCCAGTCCCCGGTTACCGGGCTGTTCCAAAGATGTTATCCCTTCCTATCACAATGTCACTGATATAGGGAGGTTCATAGGTCTTATCAATATCCTGTCCTGACAGGGAAAACATATTAATTTTCATATTTCCCACCAAATTCCCGGTACTGGTATCATAGGTGGCGCTTAAATCCTCTATGTTCATCCTGTTTTTATACTGATTGATATAATCAATGGATCTTTTTAATCCTTCATAGGTGGTCTGATAGGTAATGGTAACCGTTGATTTAAGCCCTTGGTAATCTGAGGGCTGGCTTGTATCCTGGGAGGCGGCTTCTCCGTTATCCGCGCTTCCATCAGCCGCAGCTGAAGTATCCGCCCCCGCACCGGCCGGATAGAAAATATGATACATAGCAAATTGGGAGGAGGATACCTTCATTTCCGCCACCTTCTCTAATTCGTCCACCAGCACGATGGCATCCGCCATACTTACGGATACCGGAAATTGTGCTTCTATCCCATCGATTTGCTTTTTAAATTCCTCTGTCTCTGATTTTACGGAATCCGCCCGCGCCTGCATTTGTGACAGCTCCTCTGCTCTTTCACGGAGCGTCCAGTTTACTGTATTGATTTCTTCCGCCTGCCTTATGTTTTTTGTGTACACAAGAAAATAGGAAGCCGCTATCACAATCAGGGAGAATAGCAGGAACAAAAGCTTCTTATCTTTTTCAGACAGCTTTAATTGAATCTTCATCCTTTCCCCTCCTGCTCTTCCGGCTCACCCAGCTGTACCTGCTGTCCCGGCTGCTCTGACTGCCCCGGCTGCTCCAGCTGCTCTTGCTGTTCCGGCTGCTCTTGTTGTCCCCGCTGTGCTGGTTGCCCCGGCTGTGCCGATTGTCCCAGCTGCGGCAAAGCTGTGGTACTGTCGCCAAATAAGCAGGTAACTGCAAAGGTAACGGAGGTAATGCCGTTATCATCCACTGTTTCCGCCAGGGACTCGATAGAAATAACACTCAGCGCATCTATTTCCTGTAGCTGCAGGAACATCTTGGCAACAGAAAGCTTCGTGTTGGTTGTAATATTCATATTGATTCCCGTGCTATTGACCGTAAAAGCGGTTACTACCATGGAGGCAGGAAGCTTTTCCTCCAGCTGGGAAATCAGCCCATTCAGCTGTTCATTTTGGTTTTCTGTCAAAACATACACGGTTGCAGCCTTTTGGTACTTGGATAACATGCTCTCATGCTCGACATAAATATCCTCTACGTATAACATAGAAGCAATTTTAGCCTCCAGCATTTTCTTCTCCTGCTTTGCTGCATATAAACCCAAGCTGGAGCTTACGACCATCACCAGGGACACAAACACAGATAATCCGAAAATAATGGACATACTAAACCGGTTGCTCTTCTTTTTCTCCTTCGCAATAATTTCCTTTGAAATAAAACCAATCGGTTGGATGGCTGCACCAATGGCGCACATATAATCAGACTGGTCCGCCTCCTGCAGGTTCTGTTGAAATGCAACAAAAGCCAACCGTTCAATACGTTTGATATTAAAACCTATTTCATTACTAAACAGGCTTTCAATTCCTTTGAATTTAGCCCCCTGTCCGGCAATGCTGATTGTCTCTACCTTCTTTTCCGGAAGCTTGGAATTATAATAATCCAACACCCTGATGACATTGCTTATCAGATACCGTAAGGATTCCGTAACCTCCTCCTTGCCGTGCATAACCCTCCGTTCATGGTCAAAGCTTTCTGTGGCATCGGATAAGGCAACGGCTGCCTCTTCATTTTCCATATGGAATTGCATATTAATTAATTCTTCCCGGCACAGCAGCCGGATTGCGTCAGCCTCTGTATTTGCTCCGAAAACCTTATTTTCCAGAACCGCCTCAACCACAGCCATAGAGCCGTAGGGTATGGTTCTCTGCAATGCTAATACTTCGTTATCAATTACGTTGACCAGGGTTGTCTTCTCATTGATTTGAATGGATAAATTTACTCCGCTGCCAACCTGCCGTTTTAACACCTGAAAAGCGCTATTTCCAATATAGTCCAGGGACACAATGTTAAAATTCATGATTTGGGCAAAGCTGTAATAATTTTTAATCATGTTGCCTGGAGCTGCCAGCAATAATAATTTTAATTTCTTATCTTCCTTGGTGTTAATGCGCTCTAAAATACTATAGGAGATAACGTATTCTGATACATCCACCGGGAAATAATCCTGTGCCCCCGCATCTACAACCGCTTGGATCCGGTTATTCTTTACCAGGGGAATCAGAACCTCACGATTGGCAATCTTCGTGGAAGCGATGGTAAATACCACATCGGTAAGTCTTATTTTTGCTGCATACAGCTTCTCCTTCATCACCGCTGCAAGAGATTCCTTATCCCTGATATATCCGTCCTCTATTGCATTTTCCGGCGTATCAAAGGTAATACAATGATAGATGCGGGGATTTTTCTTCCCATACTCAACCTCGCATATTCTGGTTTTTATTAATCCAATATCAATACTTAATAC
>JARKQP010000858.1 GCA_029974875.1 Mobilitalea sp. | reverse complement strand
TCCCGCCCTGCGCCTTCATTATAGATTCCTTTTCCTTTGGAAGCCATCTTAAGAATCATCAGGTTGATGCCACAGGTAACTCCGCGGTTAGAATCCAGCTCATGGACATAGTCTATCATCTCTTTTGTCAGGGCAAGACCCTTCTCCTGCACCGGCTCGGATATTTCGTTGCAGATCGAATATAATATTACACTTGGATGGTTAAAGTCCCTATCGACCATTGCCTTGATGTCCGACCTGTAATTTGCCATAAAAGCCCCCGCATAGTCATATTTATTCTTATGGCTGTACCACATATCCCAGGTTTCATCCATCACGTAGACTCCAAGCCGGTCACAGGCCGATAGCATCGCTTTGCTGGCAGGGTTATGGGAGCTTCGGATCGCATTAAATCCTGCTTCCTTCAGTATCCGCACCCGGCGCTCCTCTGATTTGGCATAGGAGCGGGCTCCCAGGATTCCATTATCGTGATGCACACAGCCTCCCCGCAGCAAGGTTTCCTTCCCGTTTATGAACAGACCCTTATTACTCCATCCCACAAGCCGTATACCAAAGCTTTCCAGCGCTTCATCCAGCTTGGCTCCACCCTCTGACAGCACTACATGGCATTGGTATAATTCCGGAGTTTCCTCACTCCAGAGCTTTGCATCGGGAATCGTGAGCTCGATGCAATCCCCCATACCTTCTGCCACCTGCTTCCCTTTATATAGGATCCGGGCTGCTGCTTCTCCTCCAGTATGCGCCACCTCAATCTTGATGCGAGCCGGATCATAGGACAGGGTAGAGATCTTTACCCCCTCCGGGAGGATATGCTTTTTTCCACCGATCCAAAGCCACACCGGCCGGTAGATGCCGCTTCCTGAATACCAGCGGCTATTTGGCATATCACTGTTATCGGCCGTCACGCATATGGTATTTTCACTGCCATAATTCAATACCCCATCCGTAGGTATGAAAAAGGGGGAATATCCATAGGCGCAGCCCCCCATCCTCTTTCCATTAATGGAGACCTCCGCGTTCTTATACACACCTTCAAATTCAAGCATAAGCTGCTTTTCACCGTAGTCCTCCGGCACAAGGAACTTTTTTTCATAGATGTATTTACCTCCCGAAAAATATGCACCTGCGCTGCCTGATGGATTTGCCGGACCACGGTCTTCCTTGATCATGGCATCATGGGGTAGGGTTACCTTTTCCGGTAATCCGCCCTCCTTATAAAAGCTCCAATTATCATTAAATTCGATCCGTTTCATAGTTCAACCTCTACCTTTCAACTTTTATGACTATTCTTAATATAATGCTCTTTATACTTTACAGGGTGATTTTGTCCCACTTATTGCAAGCCAAGGATCCGTTTATAAATAGTCCTCTATTCTCCACTCTTTTTTCCAATCAATAATAGGCATATCTCCTTCGAAACGGATCGGAAGCCATACATAGTTTGAAAATGCCGTATTGAAATTAACAACCTTTTTTTCTTCCTGACCACGCGCTTCTGCTTTATTTTCCGCTTCCTTCACCGTGTCACCCTTTTCCTGCCTCCCATACATACGGTTCATGCCATCTGCAATCATTTTAGTAGCTATCCGCAGCCTTGGGAATTTTGGCATCCAGCGGTCTGCAATTGCTATATACAGGTCGGTTCCCTCTATTTTCAAAACATCCGTAATCTGTGAGCTATAGGAGGATTTTGACCGGTCCCTTGGATGGGGATTGCCAAGGATCCGGTATGGCCCATGCCACTCCTCAGCCACAGCCACTTCGGATTCATTTGGAAAATATCCTGTTGACCCTGAGGTAAATATGTAATGCTTACCCTTTCTTATAAAATGTACCGGTGCTTCTCTGGTATATGGCGGCCTTGGGTGCGGAAAGTGACTGCTGGATTTATCTGTGACTTCCGTATAATCATCTGATAGCTGGACACAGATCAGCTCTGTGTGTACCTTTTCAAAGAAGTAATATGCTTTCTTCGTCTGCTCATCAACCGCTAAGTCAAAGTCACCCGAATCCATTCCAAGGGGCTTGTAATTCTTTCGGATCATCTGATAGGGTCCCATAAAATTATCCGCTACAAGTACTGTCATGCTTTGCTTATCAAGACCATTGTTCCGGTCCATAATTTTCAGCCAGCATACATACTTTTTTGTTTTCTCATTATAGAGAATATGTGGTCTGTCCATCAAAGAGGTTGGATGGATCGGCGAGCTTGGATCATTTGGTTCAGGTTCTATGATCAAGCCCTTGTCTTCCCAATTATAAAGATCCTTTGACGTATAGCAGCGGACTCCCCAATGCCAGATGCCACTCCCCTTTGTGCTTTTTTCTTTGTTTTCCCCATACCAATAATAAAGGCCATCCTTATAGAATACGCTTCCCCCGTGTGCCTGTATCCGTTTTCCATCGGTATCCAGCCATACCTTGCCTGTTTTTATGGACTTATTTTGCATGTTGTTATCCTTCCCTTCCATTTGTCATCTATCAGGTGTGTCAGAGATGACTTGGGTGCCATTTAAATAAATTATATACGTGAGGTTTTGAAAGGTATATCATAATAGCGACTTTTTTATCACGATTATGCCTACTTTCCTATGGTATATCTCCACATATCCTCCCAAATTCTCTATTTTAAAAATACATACCCACGTTCAATACTGCATGGGTATGTATTCATTTGCGCATCATTAAAATATTATCTTTATCCTTCTGCATAGGGCAGCAAATTTTCTGTAACCACCTTATACCCTTCCGTTGACAGATGTATTCCGTCAGTTGTATATTCGCCTTTTATCACGCCGCTTTCGTCCGCCAGTTTACTGTATAAGTCAACATATGTAACTCCCGGAATACCATGCAATAATCTGTTTAGTTCCCGTATATTCTCATTCGTTCTGCCTGTTTCACCCGAC
>JARKQP010000849.1 GCA_029974875.1 Mobilitalea sp. | reverse complement strand
ATATCGGGGAAAATTGATCCCCCTTGAAGGGGTTGCAGCCCGCAGACAGGAAGAATTTACACCGGTTGTTTTACATACCCCGGATGGAAATACGGTCCTTGATTTTGGTCAGAATATGGCGGGAAGAATAACTTTTGTTGTAAAGGGGAAATCAGGGCATGAGGTGAAAATAATTATGGGTGAGGCCTTGGATGAGAACGGGAATTTCACCCAGAAGAACTTAGTTGCGGAAGGCGCCAGCATGGTAAGTGGGGAGCTTGGTCAGGAATTTGTATATATCTTAAGGGAAGGCACACAGACAGGTGGACAAATTTTTCAAATCTGCGGTTTCCGCTATGTGAAATTGGTAAACTGGCCGGAAGAAGCCAAAGCAGAGAATTTTAAAGCTTATGCCATCTATGGGGATATGAAATACACGGGTAAATTTGAATGCTCCAATGAATTAATTAACCGGCTGGTAGAGAACGTGCGCTGGGGGCAGAAATCGAATTTCCTGGATATCCCTACGGACAATCCTACCAGAGAACGTTCCGGCTGGTCAGCAGATATTTCAGTTTTTAGCCAAACTGCCTGCTATTTGGCTGATACTAAGGTGTTTTTACAAAAGTGGCTCAGGGATTTTATATATGAGCAGAAGGAAGACGGTAATTTGCCCTATGTAATCCCGGATGAGAAAAAGCCGGACCGTGCGAAGGGGTGCTGCGGCTGGTCGGATGCATTATCAAATGTTGCAATGACCTTATATGAGTTTTACGGTGACAAAGGGATATTGGAAGAGGTTTATGAACCGGTTAAAAGATTTGTGGAATTTAATAGAAAGCGGGCGAAGGAGAAAAACATATTTTTCATTTTCCGTAGGGGAAAACACAGAAGATACATTATTGAGAAGGGCTTCCATTATGGTGAATGGCTGGAGCCAGGAAGGCCAATGTATAAGGACTATATTAAGGCTTTATTTTTCCCGGATACGGAAGTGACTACAGCATGGTTTTTCTATACAACGAATCAGCTGGCACGGATGGCGGAGATCCTTGGCCGGAACGGGGATAGGAATAAGTATCAGAAGCTGGCGGCTGAGATTAATTTGGCTTATCATAAAGAATTTTTAAAAAACAAAAGAGTAAAATCCAAGCGGCATTGCCGTTATGTCCGCCCGATTGGAATGGGCTTGGTTACAGAAGAGGAAAAGAGAATCATTGCAGCCGACTTAAATCAGAAGTGCATAGAGAACGGCTATAAAATTGGTACAGGCTTTTTAACTACCTGGCTATTGCTTCCGGTATTGACGGAATGCGGCTTTATTGATACTGCATACAAAATGCTGGAAAACTTAGAGCGGCCAGGCTGGCTGTACCCTGTTACAAAGGGAGCAACCACGGTGTGGGAGAATTGGAATGGCATTACTGCGGAGAATGTTCCTGTGGATTCCCATAACCACTATGCGCCGGGTGCGGTGGTGGCCTGGCTGTTCCGGGAATGCGCAGGGATCAGCCCCCTTGAACCAGGCTTTAAGAGGATACAGATAAAACCGGTTCCCGGAGGCAGCCTAACCTATGCAAGAGCGGAATATGAATCCTGTCAAGGGCTCATTGTTTCTGATTGGAAAATAAATAAGGGGAATTTCTGCCTGGATGTTACGGTACCGAAAGGGATTCCTGCAAGGATCATTCTGCCGAATGGAAAAATATATGATGTAGTTGGGGGGAGTCACCATTATGAAGTAAATGGAAGCTAGAGGAGATTTTGAGGAATATACCAGATAAAGAAGGAAGGGATAGGAGAAGAGTTTGGCTCTATTTTCGTCGTAGCAGTAGTGAAGTCTATGGCAGTAGTGAAGTCTATAGCAGTAGTGAAATTTATCGCAGTAGTGAAGTTTATTGCAACAGTGTGGAAGGAATAAAAAAGTTAGAAAATGGAGGGTTATGATAATGAAACATCAATTGGAACAAAAGATGAAAGTGAGTGAGAAAATCACCTTCTTTCTCGCTAATGTTGGTAATATACCTATTATGACGTTAATCAGCACCTATTTACTGATATTTTATACGGACGTAGTTGGCTTACCTATTGCAGCAGTCGGTACATTATTCGTGCTGACAAAATTTCTGGATGGGATAAACGACCCGATTATGGGATTTGTTATTGACCGTCTCCCAAGAACCAAAAACGGCAAATTCAAGACACTGCTGTTTATTGGAGCTATTATATGCTCTGTTAATTTTGCTTTGCTATGGTATGGTCCGGCTTTGGCCCCGGATGCCATAAAGATGGCCATTGCTTATGTTACATATATACTCATTGGAATTACCTTCGATGTTATGGATATTTCCTTGAATAGCCTGATTCCTGCCATGACATCAGATATGAAGGAGCGTACCTCCTTAAGTGCCATTAAAGGCGCCGGATATATGCTGGGATCAGTAGCTGTATCGGTGGGAGCACCCTTGATTATCAGTGCCTTTGCAACCAAAAGGACGGGATACTTTATTTTGATTGCTGTAACAACTATGATTGTTTTGCTGTTTTCGGTTACTGGGGCTATTGGTGTAAAGGAGCGCGTCAGTGCCATAAATGAGGATAAGTATAGCTTAAAGCAGATGGTATCATTTCTTACGGTTGGGCCTGTTCTGGCAGCATTTATCTCACAGCTGCTATTTATATCAGGAAAAGCCATATTAACGGCGTCGGAAGTTTATTTTGCAACCTATGTTCTGGGTAATTTGAAAATAGTGTCCTTGTGTTCGGTCATCACGTTGGCGGGCATGATACCGGCCATAGCAGTCACTGGGTTTTTGGTAAAGAAAAGCAGTAAGCGGCTTGTTTACAGCTTAGGGATACTGATTTACGGGTGTGCCTTACTAATTCGTCTATTGCAGGTCAACAATCTGATGTTCTTGTACCTGTCCTATCTATTTATGGGGTTCGGTGCCGGACTTGTAATGGTTTTAATGTACGGTATTCAGGCCGACAATATTGATTATGTCGAATATAAAAAGGGTAAGAGGGCAGAAGGCGCAATATCGGCCTTGCAATCCTTTGTTGCCAAAGTAGGAGGTACTTTGGGGGCTGCGATTCCGGCATATATTTTATCTGTGACAGGATATGTTGCAAATGCAGAGCAAATTGCATCAGCAAAAAGCGGCATGATTATTTCTACGCTGGTTATACCGGCAGTTTTTTGTATAGTAGCTGCAGCCGTCTTCTGGTTTGCTTACCCCTTGGATAATAGGAAATTGGATGAAATGCAGGCAGAATTAAACAGGCTGCGTATGAAAAAATAATATGTCAAGTTCTATTTAGGGAAGGAGGCCGCAAGGCCTCCTTCCAACTTTTATACCCATTACAAAAAAACACCTACTTCACTTAGCCGGTGGTCATGATTGGCGGACTATCAAGCGTGCCCCAATAAGGGAAACATAATTTTCTTCTGTTCAAAATTATCAAAATCCGTCCCTAACAGAAATAACGTAGTATCCTCCTGGTGGACTTCTGACATGATAAATCCGTCCCTTTCCCTCGGAGTAAATCCTAAAGTCACTGTTTTAATCCATTCTGATACCAGTCCTCAAAATACAGGCCAAAGGTTTCCTGGGCAAGTATATTGAAGCTTTCCCTTAATAAATCGTTATCCCGGTAGGATTTATTAATGACATACCGCTGATCCATGATTAATGTCCCCCTTTATCAATAGTTCAATATCCTTCAGGGAATATTCCTTAAGAAGAATAATGGCACCTGAATTCTCCAGCAGCTTTTCTTGCTTCCGGGAAATGTGCAGTATTTCCGAAATAATCTTATCCGTTCTTATTTGTAGTTTATATGGATTCCTGATTTTTATCAAGTCACCAGGACGATATCTTATCTGCCCATCTAAAGCAGTAGGATCTTGCAGGTCAAGACGAACAATCTGATACTGGATGCTGCTCTTATCAATTTCCACTTTATTTCTCGAAAAAACAGCCAGGTCCATTCCATATTCCATTCCAAGTTCATGATCATTTTCCATTAACCTTTTATAATAATGGGATGGAAGAGCCTCCTTTCTAAGCCGTTCATGGATCGTTAGATTATAGGTATGCTTGCATTTTTTGCATTGGTAAATCAACCATACATCAAGCAAGTTCCCATTTGCATTAACCCGGAAATTGTTGCTGCTACGATATGTTGATTTAATGCCACAGATAGGGCAGTGGCGAATAACGGAGTAAGCTTCCGTTGGTAGGATTTCATATTCAAATTTTCTTGAATAGCTCATTTTGCATCTCCTTCAAGTTAATTGACGGATTTGCAAAGGCTATTACAGTATGATATTATTTGGATTTGCAATAGCCTTTGCTATGCAAGAAATACAGGTGTAGTCATGAAAATGATTTTCCTTCCTCTATGGTTTTGCAATAGTTTAGCATACAGGAATTTTGATTACGACCTTAAACATTTTTATAAAAAAGTTTGAGCCGATCCCTTTACGGATCAGCTCATTACATAGCTTATTATCAGAGTTGTTATATCATGCTGTTTTTTTCATTTCCCGGATAATTCGCTGTATACTTTTTTCGGATAAAAAATACTTTTTTGCTAATTCTGTAACACTTAAGCCTTGGTAAAAATCAGAAAGAATGAATAGGTTTCTCGTCTTTAATTCTTGCCGTATCAGAGTTCCGTTTCCCCATTCCTTTTTATTGCTTTCTTTTCGTGGGATATAAATATTCTTCCCGTCAATATAGTTCTGTATTAACTGGATGATTTCCTGCGGCAGAACTTCTTCTGCTCTTATATAGCCCATAATGCCCTCCTAAATTTAATAAACTATCAGGAATAGCAATGGCTACAACAAATTATTCATATAAAATTGCAATAGCCAGTGCTATGCAAAAATAATATATTTTCTCATAAAACAGATCCTCCATTAAATAAATAGGCGTATAACAACTATGAAATATTATTGATTTACCAAAGTATGGCACTTGTAAAATATCATACCATAGTCGGGGACTACAGACAATCTAAAAATGAAATCATCATCTTCATAGATACTATTTTAAACTAACATCAGGATAGAATGAATGCAAAAAGAAATCCTTAAAAGAATAATAGCTAACAAATGAAATGAATATTTGACTAAAACAGATATTTTGCATATAATAGTATTGAAAATGTATGATAAAATCATACGGAATAATTAGTTAAATGAATAGGAGGGTTCTCATATGAAAACGAGTTTAATTCAAACAAGAGTTGAAACGGAACTGAAGAATGAAGCGGCGGAGCTGTTTGATAATCTTGGATTAGATATGTCAACAGCGATTAAGATGTTTTTAAAAAAGTGTTTACAGGAGGGCGGACTGCCATTTGATATTAAACTTACCCGAAAGAACTATAAGAACCCGGAGGGAATGAGGGCTTTTCTTGCCCTGCGGGAAGAAGCTGAGGCGAATGACCTCTTAGGTATGGGACTAGATGAGATTAATGATGAAATACGGGCAGTTAGAGCAGAAAGAAGGGCTAAGCAGGGTGGCTGATTATGTATTATGCAGTTATAGATACTAATGTCCTTGTATCAGCATTGCTTAGTAAGAACTCCATGGAACGTGCACCATATAAGGTTATTGAATATATTTTTTGTGGCGAACTCATTCCGATTTATAATAAGGAGATATTGGAAGAATATGAAGAGGTGTTGAAGCGAGAAAAGTTCCATTTTACAGCAGAACGTATTCATGCAGTTATTCATCAAATTATAAAATCAGGTATTCAAGAGGATGCTCTCCAATCAGAAGAAATTTATCCGGATCCGGAGGATGCAGTGTTCTTCGAGGTTGCATTAGCTCATCATCTAGAGAATGATAATGATACCTATCTAGTTACCGGTAATATGAAGCATTTCCCGGCAAGGCCATTTGTTGTTACTCCAAGGCAGATGGTGGAGATTATTGAAAACCTTTACAATTGAGGTTTCATCCCGGCCGTACCGGGCTCTACGAAAAGGGGGTAAAGCAGTATCCCTTATATATTATAAGAACGAGACATTTCTATTTAGGGAAGGGGGCTGCGGCCTCCTTCCCTCTCTTGGCAGACTATTAGGCATGCCCTAATAAGGAAAACATAATTTTCTTCTGTCCAAAATCATCAAAATCCTTCCCTAACAGAAATAACGTAGTATCCACCTGGCGATGCCAAGACAAAAAGCTTATATCATCTTTTTGCCTTGTCCTTTTATCCGGGGCTCCCCGCTGCCCAAAACGGAAAAATAGTAGCTATGTTTTGGGATTAAAATTGAATGCTATCCATAAGGGTTTTCGTTATACTGGAGATATAACTATAGAGTTTGTGATCCTGAGCTTTTGGCACAGTATATACCCTATATCATACATATCCACGGCAAGTTCTATGATATCGGGGAATGGAAATAATATAAAAATATCGGTTTTTTACTGGAATATGGGCTGCAGCTTGGAAGGATTCTTTGCTGTGGCCTTATGGCATTCTGTTTACAAATGTTTCAATCTTGTCTGGCGGCCCTGGGGGATATAGAATAGTGACATAAGTATTCACAATTTGATCCATGGAGGAGCTCATGAAAAAGAGAATCATAAATTCCATCAGCGTAAAGATTATCCTATTATTTGTCATAACCAATGTGTTCATATCCCTAATAGCTGCCTATTCCGCGAATAACTCCATGAGGATCCTGGAAGAGAATGCAATCAGGGAAAGCGGATATAATCTTGAGCTTGCAATTAACCAAATCGACAATGACCTGACCTATGCCCAGAAATACATCTACACCTATACCTCCACGAACGCTGATTTTGTCACCATGAACAGTAATTACGGCGGTGACCGCTACTATATCTCAAGCGGTGTGGTCCGTGATTCCTTTAAAATGCAGCTGACCAGCTACCAGTATGTAACGGGAATGTTTGTCTATGTGCCGGAGCGTAAGGATTTACTGACGGTAACAAAGGATAACTCCTTGGAAAAGTTTGTTGAAATCAATAATTATATCCTGGAGAAGGGGGAAAATGAGAAAGAAAAGATATGGCATATGGTTATGGTTAACAATAACCCCTACCTGCTATGGGTAAAAAAATATGATAAAGCCTACGTGGGAGTCTTTGCGGAGGCGGGCACTGCCTTAAAAAACCTTCAGATCCTGGAAAATTATTCGGATAAAGAGATCCGCTTTACCGGGAAACAGGAGGAGGAAAACAGGAAGAACTATATTAAGGTATCGGCTGCCTCAGCGGTCAATAATTTTCAGCTCACCGGATATATCCCGAAGAAAGAGATCTTCGGAAACATACCCTTTACCATAAAGCTTACGATGGGACTTGCGATCACCGGGTTGCTGGCGGTCCCGTTAATTGTAGCTTGTCTTGGTACCTGGCTGATTACCCCCTTAAAGAAAATAAAGGCGGCCATGGAGGAGATCAAGCATGGGAATATGAATTATAAAATTACGACCAGGAAGACCTCCTATGAATTTAGCCAGATTAATGAAACCTTTAATAAAATGACGGGTGAGATCACCGCACTGAAAATAGAAAATTACGAAAAGAAGCTGGAAAAGCAGCGGGCAGATTTTCAGATTTTACAGCTGAAGATCAATCCCCATTTTCTGTTAAACTCCTTTAATATCATATACAGCATGGCACAAATCAAGGATTTTAAGGCGATACAGAATTTAAGCACCTACCTCTCAGGATATTTCCGCTATATCTTCCATAACGGAAATGAGCTGGTGGAGCTGTCAAAGGAAATTGATTTTGTTAAGGACTACCTGGCTATTTCAGCCATGCGGTTCCCGGATACCTTCCATGTATCCTATGAAATTGATGAAGGACTGGAAAACTATAAGATACTTCCGCTGCTGATCCAGAATTTTGTGGAGAACATCATAAAATATGCGATTATCCTGGGGGAATGCATTGATATCAGGATAAAAGCCAGGGAATTAAAAGACCGGGTAGAGCTGTCCGTTGCCGATACCGGGAAGGGGATGGATGAGGCCAGTGTTAGGAGCATCCTGGCAGAAGAAGGGCTTGTCCACAAGAAAGGCTCAGGGACAGGGATTATGAATTGCCGGAAACGTCTTTATTTTTTATATGGCGACCGAGCCAGGATACATATTAAAAGCAGGTTAAATGAAGGTACTGAAATAATGATTTTGATCCAAAAGGAGGACGGGCATGGCTGATTTATTGATTGTGGATGATGAGATTTATGCAATCATGGGCATAAAAGAGGGAGTTGACTGGTCAAAGCTGGATATTAACCAGGTGCATATTGCCAATAGTGCGGAGCAGGCAAGGCGGATACTGGCACAGCAAAAGATTGATATCATCCTGTGTGATATTGAGATGCCCCAGGAGGACGGCATACGTTTTATCCGGTGGTTAAGGGAGAAGAATGAGGAGGTCAGATGTATCTTCCTGACCTGCCATGCGGACTTTTCTTATGCCCAGGAAGCATTGCGCTTAGGAAGCTCCGACTATCTGGTAAAGCCGGTATCCTATGAGAAATTGGAGGACTGCCTGTCCCGTGTGCTTGAGGATATTAACAGGAAGGAGGAAGAGAAACGGATTCTGAAATACGGTGAAATATATCTGGAGAATAAAAGTAAGGATATAGAGGAAAAGGCAGGAACGAAGAAATCCAGCAAGGAAATAGCAGAGGAGGTGGCGAGGTCAATATTGCAGAATATCAAAGAGGACCTCAGTGTTGAATTCCTGGCCAGGCAGGTATATCTAAACCCGGACTATTTAACTAAACTCTTTAAGAAGGAGATGGGATGTTCCATTGTTAATTATATTATCCGGGAGAGGCTATGCCTGGCATCAAGGCTGTTAATAGATACGGATGCCTCCATCAATGAAATCGCCGTAGAAGTAGGCTACCCGAATTATTCACATTTTACCAAGATGTTCCGCCAGATGTTCGGTGTTACGCCCACCGTATACCGCCAGAATAATAAAAGTCTCATCTGACCGGGGAGATTGTGCAGGATGTATGCCATGATACCTGTATAATACCTAGAAATTGGCTGTGTAACAACAAAAATGATAACATGTCGGAAAAACGATAGTGCAAATCGGATAAGAAATATCATTCCTGGAATTATAATTATACAATGTGCTTACAGTAATCAACAGCCATTACTGTAAGAAAGGAGAAGGTATATGAAGAATATGGTAAGACGTATGGGATCCCTATTGTTGGCATTGCTGTTAGTGCTTAGTCTGACAGCCTGTGGGAATACGGGAGAGGCCAACAAGGGTGAGACGGGCGGAAATGCTGTGACAGAGGGGGCAGGAAAAGAGGCTGCCGGGGAAAAGCCGGTAGAGCTGACAATGGCGTTTTTGATTTTTGGACCAGTCCCTAATGACCTGCAGAAGGTCAATGATGCAATCAATGAATATTTATTGGAAAAGGTCAACTGTACCTTAAAGATGGTTCCGATCAATGCAAGTAATTATTCCCAGCAGATCGACCTGATGCTGACCAGCGGTGAGCCCCTGGATTTACTGGCGGACGGAACGATAACGGCATTTTTCAATTACACAAGCCATGCTTCCAAAGGGCAGCTCTATCCGATGGGCGATCTTTTGAAGCAATATGGCCAAGGTATCACAGATGCCCTCGGGGATTATGTGTCTGCAGCGGCCATTGACGGAGAGGTTTATGGAGTTGCGACAAACAGGGATTTAGCTGCCAGGACCAGCTTTATGTGCAGGACCTCTTTGCTGGAGAAATACAATATCGATCCCAGCACAATTAAAACCTATGGGGATCTTGAAAATGTATTCAAGACAATCAAGGATAATGAAGCAGGGGTAACACCGGCTATGGCAGGACAGACTGCCAATGGTACCCTCTTTGACAGCCTGGGCTTAAGCTTTGACACAAATGGGGACCAGCTAAGCGATATGATTGGCGTTCTTCTGGATAACCAGAAGCTGGAGGTAAGTGATTATTATGAGTCCGACCTTTGCAAGGCCCTGGCAGAGCGCGCCTATGACTGGTACCAGAAGGGCTACATATTACAGGATGCAACCACGAACCAGTCGACCGCCGAGGATCTGGTAAAGGCAGGAACTTTGTTTGGATATTTCGGCAACTCAAAGCCCGGGA
>JARKQP010000831.1 GCA_029974875.1 Mobilitalea sp. | reverse complement strand
GCAGGAATCAGTAATCCTAAAGTACATAAGATGATATCCGGGATACTGCAGGAGTACTGTTTTAGAGGCAGACTGCTTTTGAAGGGGGACCATGAAATAGCACTTCGGGGCGCGCTGGGAAAAGAGGAGGGAATGATCCTGATCTCCGGTACCGGCTCCATATGCTATGGCAGGAGTAAGGATGGAAGAATTGTCAGAGCCGGGGGCTGGGGGCACATCATCGATGACGGAGGCAGTGCCTATGCCATTGCCCGGGACGCCTTTGCGGCTGTTGTGCAAAGCTGTGACGGGAGAATAGGGGAGACCCTTCTGAGGGAATACTTCTTTCAGCGGCTTAATATCCACACACCGGAGGAAACCGTTCCCTTCCTGTATAACCCTCAGACGGACAAGGGAGCCATTGCTGCCTTTGCTCCTTTGGTAGAGCAGGCTGCCGCCGAAGGTGATACGGTAGCCCTGGAGATCATCGGCCGTAATGCTTCCTTATTGATGGATTTAATGAAAGCGGTCTGCCAAAAGCTGGAGCAGCCGGTGACCAAGGTGGCGCTGCTGGGCGGAATTCTGTCCCATGATACAATATTAAGAAAACGGGTAATGGATGAAATAAACCATTGCGGACTAGGCATTGAATATACGGAGGCTCTTGGGGATGCGGTTGACGGAGCCGTTGCCATGGCACTCGATATAATAGAAGCTGATAGGGAATGAAGCAGTAAAAAATGGCTTGATGTGCTAATACAAAAGCGGTGATAAAAAAGTAGCCTGAAATGCTTGACGTTTAAGCGGCAAGAGCAATATAGCGTCCTCTCTGGAAGGTGGACGCTATAACATTATAACAGAGCAGACTTAAGCCGTATGGCAGAAAGTAGCGGCAGACATGAGTTGGAAGGATGGTGTTATGGATAACATAAAAGCAGGAAAGGATATCAGGAGAGTGGTGGGTTTGATGTCCGGTACCTCCGTCGATGGAATTGATGCAGCCTTGGTAGAAATCAAGGGAGATCCCTATGATGGGGCGGTCCGTCTGGTCGAATTTGAGAACAAGCCCTTCCCGGAGCATGTAAAGAAGGGAATATTTCAATTATTTGATCCCGGATATGCAACGGTTGACAAGATCGGATATATGAATGTCCTCTTAGGAGAGCTTTATGCCCAGGCAGCCATATCGGTGATACAAAAGGCCGGATTGGAAGTCCCGGATATTGATTATATCGGATCCCATGGGCAGACCATATATCACCATCCCCAGATCGAGAATAAGGATGGCTTTTCCATCGGATATACCGTGCAGATTGGGGAAGGTGCCGTGATTGCCAACCGGACCCGCATTCCCTGTGTTAGCGACTTCCGTGTGGCGGATATGGCGGTAGGCGGCCAGGGAGCGCCGCTGGTACCCTTTACCGAATATCTTCTGTACCGTGACAGATTCCATACCAGGCTGCTCCAGAACCTCGGGGGAATCGGTAATATTACGGTATTGCCCGCTGGATGTGCTGCCGGGGATGTATATGCCTTTGATACGGGACCCGGTAATATGATCATGGACGGGTTAGTATCCCGGTTTACGAAGCACGGCAAAGAGATGGATTATGGAGGTACCATTGCGGCAACGGGCCGGGTGGACCATGGATTACTGGCCTGGCTGTGCGACAATGACTACTTCGATAAGAAGCCGCCGAAGTCAACGGGCTGGGAATTATTTGGTGATGCCTTTATTGACCGGCTGTATGGGAAGATAA
>JARKQP010000784.1 GCA_029974875.1 Mobilitalea sp. | reverse complement strand
TAATTGAAGCCTCCGGTACATCCGGTGATATGGTGGGCTGGGGCGAAACAGTGGGCTGTGGTACGTCTGTCGACTGTAGCATCCCCGTTAGCTGTGATATGTTTGCCAGCTGAGTGTGATCTATTGACTGTGGTATGTCTGTTGGTGGTGATATGACATTGGATTGGTCAGGTGCTGATATAAGATTAACAGATGTATTAGAATAATCCGCATTATCCATACTCCCCGCTTTCGCGGTCATTGTACCAGGATACGGTATTACTAAGGTTATCATTAGTGTGAGTTTAATTAATAGCTTTTTTGGATGGATGAATCCTGTGTCTTTCTTGCTTTTTCCGTTTCTTGCATTCATTCTTTTGTCCCTCATTGTTGTTTCTGTGCTGTAGGTTCCCTTAGCTTAATTGCTATGTTTTAATTTAACCATGCCCAATTATATCTGTCAAATTCCATTATCAGGTATAGATTCCACATACTGGCAGATGCAGGGAACACCACGAAATCCACCTAAAAAGCAAAAGAAAAAAGTCACTAAAAGCAGCTCCGTTTGGAAGCTTTCCTACTTCCAAACGGAGCTGTTTTTAGCTTTATTTATGTAACAGATACTCCTATAGCTCCCGGATAAAACGCCGGAATGCCTCCTGCCCCTCGGGAGTCCTCTTATAAACTCCCGCATGGGTCAGGACCTGCAAAAATACCTTGCCTATTTCCTCCTGCAATATCTCATCCACATTATCCGCAGAAAGCTCCGGGTGATCTTGCAGGAATTCTTCCGCCCAATCAGCATGCTTCTCCAGCAGCAGATTGCTCCTGGGATCCTTCCCTTCCAGCAGATACTGGCCTAACAGCTCCATTTCATCCTTTAGACGTGCCGGCAGTACGGCAAGACCCATAACCTCAATCAAGCCAATATTCTCTTTCTTAATATGGTGAAGCTCCCCATGGGGATGGAATACGCCGAGGGGGTGCTCCTCCGTAGTCAGGTTATTGCGCAGCACAAGATCCAGCTCATAGACCCCCTGCCGTTTTCTTGCGATGGGTGTAATCGTATTATGGGGTTCCTGGTTGGTTTCGGCATAAATACCTGCTGCCCCATCAGAATAGCTGCGCCATTTCAGCAAAATGTGGTCCGCAAGCTCCACTAACCTCTCATCATCCTTGGAACAGATCCGCAGCACGGACATGGGCCAGGCTACAATACCGGCCTGGATATCTTCAAAGCCGGGTATCTTAAATTCATATTCTATAGCCGCCTTAGCCATGGCAAATTCGTAATTACCTCCCTGAAAATGGTCATGACTCAGGATGGATCCCCCCACAATGGGCAGATCCGCATTGGAACCGACAAAATAATGGGGGAACAGGGCAACAAAATCCAACAGCTTGCGGAAGGTAGCCCTTTCAATCCTCATCGGGATATGTTCATTATTAAACACAATACAGTGCTCATTATAATATACATAGGGCGAGTACTGAAAACCCCAGTCCTGACCCTGGATCGTCACCGGGATCACCCTGTGGTTCTGCCTGGCCGGGTGGTCCACCCTTCCCGCATACCCCACGTTCTCTTTACAGAGAAGGCATTTGGGATATCCGCCCTGCTTCGTCAGCTTCGCGGCGGCAATCGCCTTTGGATCCTTCTCCGGCTTTGACAGGTTAATGGTAATATCAATATCCCCATACTCCGTCCCTGTAACCCATTTCATATCCTTCTTGATACGGTAGCTTCTGATATAATCCGTTGCCTGGCTGAATTTATAATAAAAATCCGTCGCTTCCTCCGGCGATTTGGCATATTCCTTTTTGAACCTGGCAGTCACCTCACTGGGACGCGGTGTCAAAAGCCCCATAATCTTAGTATCAAATAAATCCCTGTATACGATGCTATCCTCAAAACAACCCTTTTCCTGGGCATAATCCAACAAAGAAGCCAAAATATCCTCCAGTGAAAGCTCTTCTTCCGACAGCCTGGCAGCCTGAACTGCAATATCCTCACCCTCCGGATTCTGATAATCCTCCAACCGGAACAGCTCCAACAATCTGTTGACCGTATAATCAATATCCTCCGCCGGGGTTAAGCCTGCCTTAACAGAATACACAACCAGCTTCTTAATCCACTTGTAAATCATAATTACAACTATGCTCCTCTCGCACCTTATCCCCACCAGCATTCGCCTGACAAATTCTTTAAACTAGCGCGGTGAATCTGAGTGTATTTATATCCATCTGGGCGCAGACCGGGCCTCCCGTGATTGCCTACACTTGTCAATCATGGGATGTTAAAGGCAAGCCCAGGTGGATATAAATACACTCAGATCCACCTCACAGCCCAAACCCCTCTCTCACCCATTTAACGCCCGACTCTACCGGTATCCATTCGGATGATTCTTATGCCAGTTCCAAGCAGAGTCAATGATTTCTTCCAAATCTGCATGCTGTGGCTTCCACCCCAGAACCTTCTTTGCTTTCTCACTGGAGGCAATCAGTACCGCCGGATCCCCAGCACGCCTCGGCACAATTTCCGTCTTGATTGGATCCCCTGTGACCTTGCGGGCTGTCTCAATTACTTCCTTAACAGTAAAGCCAACCCCATTTCCAAGGTTAAAGATGTCGCTTCCGTTGCCCTTCCCCAGGTAATCCACCGCTAAAATATGCGCCTGTGCCAGGTCCGTGACATGAATATAATCGCGGATACAGGTACCGTCCTTCGTATCATAATCATCGCCAAAAATGCTGATTGCTTCCCTCTGCTTATTGGGAACCTGCAGGATCAACGGGATCAAATGTGATTCCGGGTTATGGGCTTCACCGATATTACCGCTCCTATGGGCACCGCAGGCATTAAAGTAACGCAGGGACACAAACCTAAGGCCATGTGCCTTTCCAGTCCATTTGAACATCTTCTCCATGGATAATTTTGTCTCGCCATAAGTATTCGTAGGCTCCGTGCGGTCAGATTCCAGGATTGGAACACGCTCCGGCTCCCCATAGGTGGCTGCCGTGGAGGAAAATACAATTTTATCAATCCCATGGGCAACCATGGACTCCAACAGCACCTTAGTTCCGCAAAGGTTATTATCATAATACTTTAATGGGTTTACCATGCTTTCGCCCACCAGGGAATTTGCAGCAAAATGAATCACCGCATCCACCTTCTCCTGTTCAAACACACCGTCAATGAAGCTCCTGTCACGGATATCCCCCCGATAAAAGCGCGCCTTCGGATGTACCGCCTCTTTATATCCGGTCTCAAGATTGTCGACAATAACTACCTCTTCCCCCCGGTCAATTAATTCATATACCGTATGGGAACCGATATATCCAGCCCCGCCTAATACTAAAATTGCCATATGCCGCTTCTCCTTTCTATCTCCTATACCTATCTTATACTTATAATACAACCGGCCCGTTACCTACTTCCACCACGTAGAAGCTGGCCTCATAACCGATCTTGTCCTTGTATTCCTTTCCAACCTCCTGGATAAAGCGGTCCACCGCTTCACCCTTCACAATGCTCACCGCACAGCCGCCAAAGCCTGCACCGGTCATCCTCGCACCAATGACTCCCTCCTGCTTCCAGGCAGCTTCTACAATCGTATCCAGCTCGGTTCCCGTTACCTCATAATCAAACTGGGTGGATTTATGGGAAGCATTCATCAACTGCCCAAATAAGGTAAGGTCATTCTTTTTCAGCGCCTCTACTGCCTTTATGGTTCTCTGGTTTTCATAAACCGCATGCTTTGCACGGATGACCTGCACCGGGTTCTTAATTGCCTCTTTATAAGCCTCAAACTGCTCCTCTGACAGATCTCCCAAGGTCTTTATTGCCACTACCTTCTGAAGGTCAGCCAGCGCGGCCTCGCATTCGCTTCTTCTCTCATTATACTTTGAGTCACCCAGTCCCCGCTTCTTATTGGTATTCATGATGACAATCTTGGCTCCGCCCAAATCCAGCGGCGCATATTCATAGGACAAATCCGCCGTATCAAGGAAAATGGCGTTATCCTTTTTGCCCATAGCAATTGCAAACTGGTCCATGATGCCGCAGTTAACCCCGATAAACTTATTTTCCGCATACTGTCCAAGCAATGCCAGATCTGTAAAACTAATCCCCAGCCCGAAAAGCTGGTCCAACACGAATCCGGTCAGCACCTCAAGGGATGCAGAAGAGGAAAGTCCTGAGCCGTTGGGGATGTTGCCAAAATAAAGGATATCCATACCGGAGCCGATATCATAGCCCTTCAGCTGCATGGCCCAGATTACGCCCTTGGGATAATTTGCCCAATTATCCTCTTTCCTCTTCTCCAAATTCTCTATGGAGGATTCAATGATTCCCAGCTGTTCAAAATTCATGGAATAAAAACGCAGCCTTTTATCCTCCCTCTTTCTTGCAACCGCGTAGGTACCGATTGTCAATGCACAGGGAAACACATGCCCCCCATTATAATCCGTATGCTCCCCAATCAGATTCACTCTGCCCGGAGCAAAATAAACCTCATATACTCCACCACCGCCAAATATCTCTTCAAATTTCTGCAGTAACTCTTTTTTCATACCTGATCTCCCTTCTATAAATATTTCGGTGTTATTTTCTATTTGTTTTATATTTTTTGTTATATTACAATTTTCCTGTTTGTTTGATTCTATGATACTCCACTTTCCCTGATTTGTAAAGAGGATTCCTCCCGTTTTTCACGGCCTACTATATTTATAATTTTATTTTTCACAGCCCTATTTTCTACTTTCCTATCTTTTACGGTTCAAAGATAAGCTTCATAACAATATTCTGCCCATGATCCCCAAAGCTTTCGCCAAATAAATTCAGTCCCCCCTTATGGACAGCCTCCTCCTTGATCCCAATCCGGACGGATATATAATCCTGTTTTTCCAGCTGGAATTCCCGCAATACCCTATCCTCTGATTTTTCATCATCAAGATAACAGCCCTGCTCCGTAATCCTCCAGGTCTTTAAAACCCCATACTGGGTATTCTTATCAGGCCACCAATCCGGATTTTGCTTTCCCCTGCGCCCCCCGAAATCACTTGGACAGCTCCAGGTACCGGCTTCCAGGCCGTTTACCCACAGGGTGATATCGGAAGGATAATCCATATTATATTCATGGTCTTCGGAGCACAGCTCCATGGACAGCTCCAGACATTTCACCCTTTTACCATATAGTGAATCGGAAGGGAAACGATATTCAAGGAATCCATGCCCAAGCCAGATTAACTGCGCTTCCGTACGCCCCGGCAAGTAAAAGCAGCGCGGATTGTCCTCCTGGCCAATGGGTCCCTTCGCGCTCACGATACCGCAGGTAGGCTCTATATGATAGTCTACATAGCTGCCTATGGGCATCTTAATAAGCTCCTCATCCTGCTCCAGGTTTTTTAATGTGTTCAGCTCAACATAGACATGGTCGAGGACAATATGGCATACCTTCATGGAGCCGCGGATGCCGGGCTGCAGGTTCGTCTTAATGATTCCCGCCTCCTCCAATACCTTTACATGCGCCGCCGAGGAGGATGCCGGAATATCCAACAGCTCCGCAATTTCATTCACATTCAGGGACTTATGGCGCAGCAGTCTGAGCATCTCTATCCTGGTTTCCGAAGAAAGAGCTTTGGCGATACTGGCCAAACGCTCCGTATCATCAAGATTCATTTTTATTGTCTGTATCATAGCAGCCTCCCTTATATCCAACAAGATTCTTGTATTATTACAAAATACATATTTATATAAGATGATAATACCAATTCCTGCTTATTTCCACAAGCTAAATTTATTTTTTCCCTTCCGTCTGTTCATAAAACCAGTACAGACGGAAAACTTCTATATGGTTGGTACAAAATGTTGGTACAAAATATTTACTGCAAATAAACCACCTCAAATAGATTGATAAGAATCAATTAGCAAAAACCAATTGGCAAGAACCAATTAGTAAGAATCAATTAGCAAGAATCAATTAGCGTAAAGCGATTAACATCAAATCAAAAAACGATTACATCAGGATTCTGCCATCCTGACGTAACCGCCCTGTACTCACCATATTTTATTATTTACCGGATCCAATCTCCCATTACTATAACCCATGAACCCCTTATAGCGCTTCTATATCCCGCCTATATCTCCTCATGCTCCTCCGACAGGACCTGTATTCCCCGGTGCTCCACTGCGGTGGAGAAAACCACCTGGGTACTGGTCTTACCGAACTTCTGGATCTCGCCGATAAACAAATCCAGATCCATGGTGCTTTTAAAGCATACCTTGATCAGCATCGAAAAATTTCCCGTGACACAATTACATTCCATAACGTTGGGGCAGGACTTGATAAATGGGTAGAATTCTGACTTTTGCGCCGGCGCCACCTCAAGATTAATAAATGCGGTAATATGATGCCCCAGCTTCAGCCAATCAATATTCGTATGATAGCCTTTGATGATACCCTTCTTCTCCAGCCGTTCAATTCTTGCCGCTACTGCCGGTGAAGATAAGTATACCTTTTCCGCAAGCTGCTTTAGCGGCACTCTTGCGTTCTCCTGAAGCATGATTAATAACTGTCTGTCTATATGATCCATAAATATATCCGGCCTCCCCATCGATTTTATACAGATTCATTCTACCCCCAGTATATAAAGAATGCAAGAAGAAATACAAAAAATGGTTCCAAGGATTGAGGTTGGTAGGCACCGGAACACTTTTCCCTAGGGTGCATCTGCGCTACACCCTAGTTTTTCTTAATATATTTCTCAAAGCCTGAGCTATAAACCAGGCTGCCATCCTTATTGACCCACATTGCCTCCGTGTCCTCCATGGATTCAATCAGGGCTTTCCCTTTTTCCAAAGACATATTAAATAAGGTTGCTGAAAGGGCATCCGCCAAACCGGAATCCTCCGTGATGATTGATACCGCCGTATAGTAATTGGCCGGCATCAGGGTATCCGGGTCAATGATATGGTGATACCTGACACCATCCACGGTATAATATCTTTCATAATCACCGCTGGTTACCAGGGACAGGTTCTCCAGCTTTGTAATCATCAGGTATTTCTCATCGCTTTTCAGATCCGGGTTTTGGATCCCTACATTCCAAGCCTTGTCCGCCTCATCCCTGCTGCCGATTGCCCGTACATTTCCGCCCACACTCAGTAAAAGACTTGTGTAGCCCTCGCCAATCATATACTGGGCTACCCGTTCCGTTGCATATCCCTTTGCGACTGCTCCCACATCAATGCTCATTTCAGGATCTGCCAGATAGACCGTCGACGCCTCTTCATCGATGATGATATCCTTGATGTCCGTATGCGCGGCCTTCTCTTTCAATAATTCCATAGGGGGAACCTTAGCATTATCAGGGTCATTGGTTCCTTCCTCCCGGTAGTCATGCCACACCTGGAGCACAGCCCCCAGGGCTATATTTTTCTTTCCCTCTGACATGGCATAGGCATCCTCAGAAAACTTTAACAGATCTATAATTTTCTGGTCCACCTTGACAGGCTGGATACCGGCATTGTCATTGATGGTCTTGATATTATTGATTCCTTCGTAATCGTTATAAATATCGTAGAGCTGGTGGTATACCTTCAGGTCATCATAGATCATCTGGGCTTCCTTAGAAAAGGTTGCCTCATCCTTTGCATAGCCTATAATGGTCGTGACCGTATCAAACAGCTCCAGAAAGCTGGCCTGGTATCTCTTATTCCCGCCGCTGCAGGATGTCATTGTAACTAAAATTGTTATTAATAATAGGATTGCTGCTATTCTTCTGTTCAACCTTCCACCTCATATAGAAAATACGGAGATATGAAAGAGAGTGCCGGAAAACATTTTTCTACCTTTTTAGGAAATCTCCCAACATAATAGAAATTATATTCCAGCACTCCCTATATCACTCTTTCGTCACCACATAGAAGAAAACCACTTCACATAGAAGTAAAATCGCTTCATTAGAAGAAAATCACTTCATTTTAGAAGAAAGCCACTTCATTAGAAGAAAAAACGGTTATTATTTTGCTGCGTTCTCTACTGCCTTAGTGATGTTTGCCATAAATGGTCCAATATGCACTGTTACAGATGCTGCAAGATCTGCGTCTGCTGCTTTTCCTTCTTCATTTAAAGCGATACCGTTTACTTCATCAACAGTTTTACCAGTCACATATGCTGCAAATGCATCTGCCTGCTCATACCACTCTTTACCGATAGAAGAAGCCTTCTTCATACCATAAGCATCCTTAAGAACCTGCTTTGCCTGAGGATCAACTTTTAAATCTGTTGTGATAGCGCCAGTTGCATTAAAGTTAACATTTCCTTGAACTGCATCAATAAAGCTGCTTGTAATCTTGTTGCCTGCATCAACTGTTACAACTGCAATATTTGTGTAAGCCTGTGCTAAACCGTCTGCATCTGCTGCTGCATCCTTGGAGCTTGCGATATCTGTTGTAACACCAAGACCTAATTTATCCCCAGCGCTTGCACCTAAATCCTGTGCATTAGCAACAGCCTGTGCTACGCCTTCGATAAAGTCGCCGACATGTACTGTTACGGATGCTGCTAAGTCTGCATCACCAGCGATACCTTCTTCATTTACAGCAATACCTTTTACTTCATCTACAGACTTACCAACTACATATGCTGCAAATGCGTCAGCCTGCTCGTTCCACTCCTTACCGATAGCGGAAGCTTTTCTCATGCCGTAATCATCACCGAGCTGCTGCTTTGACTTATACTCTGCTGCCTTATCGGATGTGATCTTGCCGTCTGCTGAGAAGTTGATCTTTGTCTGGGCAGAATCAATTTTGCAAGCTGCGATCTTACCATCTGCGCCAACTAATACAGCAAAGATATATGCATCTGTCTGAGCTAAGCCTTCTGCATCAGCTGTTGCAGCTGTTGATTTTCCAAGTGATGTAATTACAGCTAAACCTGTCTTTGCACCACCTGCAGTCTCAGGTGCTGTAGTTGCTTCCGTTTCCGGAGCTGTAGTTGCTTCCGGTGCCGTAGTAGCCTCCGGTGCCTTTGTAGGATCTGTCTCTGAAGGTGTGGATGACTTTGCGCATCCTGATACTAATCCAAGTACCATAGTTAAAGCTAATAGTAAAGTTAAAACCTTTTTCATTTTTTTAATCCTCCCGTGTTTGATATTTTTCGTTGTGTACCAATTTATATTACAGGAACAAAGTCAGTTCCTGTAATCGGTGTGCCCCATCAGGGCACACTTTACACGGCGCAAAAACAGCGCCTTTTATCAGAAGTTAAAGTACAACTTCTGATAACTTTATATTAACCCAATCCCTAGGGATGAATAACCTTCGTTATACTCCAGTTATTGCAGCATCATCACTGGAAATGGGAATAATATACCTATCATATTACTTTTGCATTTCCTAAAGAAAGGCGCTGATTAAAATCAAGCAGGAATTGACGCCCATAATGATTACAAAATTCTTGATGGCACATACAAATGTCACTGCCTTATCCTGCTTCTTAAAAAAGACATTGATATTTTTCTGTACTAGAATAATGGTTGCCAGGGATAAAAGACAAACCGGATGCAGGATACGGAACAAAACCATAATTACCATAGCCCCATAGGTCAGGTAATACAATCCTGCAAACAGGTAAAGAGCCTTCTTACCGATATAATAGGGTAATGTATGCCGCTTCACCGCAATATCCTTCTCCACATCACAGATATTGTTGGCCAGCATGATATTTGCCGTCACACAAAAGGGTGTGACCGCCAATAAAAGCAAAGTGATTACCGGCCATACCTGAAGCTCCAGCGAAATTGTCCTTAGGCTTATCCCAAGCTCCAAATAGGTTCCTGCCGGGGAATTAATATAAAGCAGGATAAACGGAATTAAGAGCCCGTAAAACAAGCCTGATAATATCTCCCCCAAGGGCATTCTGGAAATAGGAACCGGTCCGTAGGTATAAAATACACCGCACAGGAAACACAGTCCGCCCGCCAGCAAAACAACAATATCCGTCTGATACGCAAGCCATAGCCCTAGGGCAGCACTGATTAAAAATAAAACATAGATAATAACCAATGCTGTCCTCCTGCTAAATTGCAGGATCTGGTGATTATTCTTCGTATCAATATAATTATTTATGGCAGTAGTGGTTAAATCGAAGAGAAACATGGCGGCAAAAAATACTAAGGTCAAATCCCATCGAACTGCCTGCTTCTGGTACAGCAGGAATGCTATCGTCATAAAAAATGTAAATGTACTGGTAATCTTCGTCCTAATCTCGACGTAATCCAGAAATCTTTTTACCATGCTCCCTCACTCTGCCGCAGGTGCTGCGGCTGTCTGTTTTCTTAAGCATCAAGCCTGGAAGCCTTCTTTAAGATGAGCATCAGCTTATCCTTCTTATTTTCATCAGCTTCCAGTCCATCAATTACCTTTACCGACTTATCATAGTATCTCTGGACAAAGGCACGGGTAAATGTGATTCCACCGCTCTCCGTAACGGCCCTGTTGATTTCTTCCCTTTGCAGGCCGGACCTTCCTGCCTTTTCCTTCAATTCCTTCCAGTTTGTCAACGCATGGATTAAGGGTAAGGTAATAACGCCCTGCTCATAGTCGGACTGTACCGGTTTATACGCGGTTTCAACCGTTTCTTCAAAATCAATACAGTCGTCCACCAGTTGGAATATCATGCCGACATAATAGCCCAGTCTTTTATACTTTTTAGCCTCCGCCTCGGAGCATCCCGAAAAGATTGCCCCGGCATAGTAGGAAGCTTCAAACAATGCAGCCGTTTTGCCGGAAATGATCTTCAGGTAGCGGAAGACCGATAAATTCAAATTATGGTTATTCACATGCTGGTTCAGCTCACCGAGGCATACCCTGCCCACATAATCCGGAAGCCTTAAGTCCAGGTATTCCTTTTTATTTTCAATCGAAGCACCCATTCTAAGTGCCATGCTAAGAAGATAGTCCCCACAGATTACAGCAGTACGTTTTCCGTATTTTTTCTGTAGGGTGACCTCTCCCCTGCGAAGATCCGCATTGTCAATAATATCATCATGAACTAACGTAGCCAAATGCAGTATTTCAATTGCCGCCGCAATCTTAACCGCATTAGCCGCAGCCCTGCCCTCCTTATCCATAGCACAGGTAATAACTGAGACTGCCCGGATATATTTACCCTGTGACATGGCAAGATGCTTTGTATACTCACGTATCATCAAGGGTGATCTGGAAAGTGCACGATCCACCTCCCGCTTCACCTGATCCAAAGCTTCCCCCGGCAGGAGCGCCTGATTCAAGCTCTCTTGTACTTTATTGTCATTAGTCATTATAGAGATACCACTTCCTTACAAAAGGCAGTCTCTTCCAACCTTTCTTCAGTCCGGGCATTGCATAGTAGTCAAGTCCTAAGGTCCTGCCTGCACCAATTAATATGGCGATTGCGCCAAATACCATCCAGAAGGTTCCAAGATATAAACCGGTAGTACATACGAACATGAATTGCAGTACAAGTGAAAATGCCGCTGCCGGGGTAGTAAGTAAACCGCCCATCAGCGCGAGTCCGATTAAAATTTCTGCCAAAACAATAAATATCTGCATAAACATCTGCATCCCATTGCTTGGAAGAATCAGATGCTCAACAAACCAGTTCATCAACGGGATATCTAATTTAAAAGCATAATCACTAATCGTAGATTCTGCCAGCTGCTTTCCGCTGACAAAGATCACCCGGACTAAGCCTAAGAAATTAAAATTAACCAGCACATGTCCTATCGCCTGTGCAGCCTGTTCCCCTGCACCTGCAGCGGCACCCGGGTCAACGGTAGCAGAAGACGCTGCATCTGCCGCAACTCCAATTACCTTAACGGATTTTGATACAACCGTAACTGCCTTTGCAATGGTATCCACGGAGGATACGGTTGCGGATGAGGTCGCATCTGTTGCAGGAGCTGACGTACCATTTAGGATAGTGTCATACCAGCCGTTTGCCCCGCCAAAGAAACCAGTTAATTTAGGAGAAGTAAGCCAGCCTTCCACAATCTTCATAATACCTTCAAATACCCATATTGCTCCAAGCCAGAGACGGAGCGGTACCAGCAGGAAGCTCGGTGTCCTATTGGAAAAATGTCCTCCGACAAAGCTTCTGCAGTTCCTGATCGTGAAAAATTCATGCTTTGCATAGTTGAAAACCTTATTCCAGCCAAGCACCTGGATAAAGTAAATAATATTAATAAAATGCTTTGCAAACATTGCCAAAAAGGATGGCATGCTAAAAAACCTTCCGGGCAGACCCACATGGCAAACAGCATAACGTCCGCCAATGCTGACCATAACACCGTGGAATTTCGGCTTATATTCCTCCATATTTCCGCTGCCGGTAATATCACATACGATATTGTGGGCTGCAGTATGGGAGCTCTGCTCACAATTTTCCACCATCTGCGGAACCGGACGCTCCTCACCCTCGGGAATATAATACATGTTATCACCGATGACATATACATTCTTATCCTTCGTAGAACGCAAATATGCATCAACCTGGACACGGCCGCCCTGGACAACCTCCAGGTTATCAACGGTCTTCTGTGTCACATCCGTACTCTGGATTCCTGCCGCCCATACAATGGTTCCTGCCGGATACCGGTTAACACGGTCGCCTTCCTTCAGGCTGATGAAATCTGCACCGATTTCTGAAACGAAGGTATTTAAAATCACCTTAACCCGCATCTTTTCCAGCCTTCTCTGAACCTTGGCCGATAACTTTTCTGATAAAGTAGGAATTACCCTGCTTAAACCATCTACATTGAACAGACTGACCTCGCTGCGGTCAATATTATATTTCTCACACAGGATCGGGACATATTCCGCTAATTCACCGACCATCTCAACACCGGTAAAGCCAGCTCCGACAATCCAGAAGGTAAGTAATCTTTTCCTCTCCTCCAGATTGGTCTCACGCATTGCCTTACGGAAAGCATTATGGATCTGATCCTTTAAGATAACTGCATCATCATAGGACCAGAGCTTATAAGCATACTCCTCGGCGCCCTGTACTCCAAAAAAGTTAGGCTTGGAGCCTGCTGCCAAAACCAAATAATCATAGGAATAGCTCTCATTCGTTCCAACTACGGTCTTTTTAACGAAATCGATGGACGAAACCGTATCCGTCTTCACATCTATTTTTCTGCCTGCAAAGACCTTGCTCAAACTGATCTTGATACTGTCCTCATCCACCCTGTTTGCTGCCACTTCATGTAATTCCGTCAACATCGTATGGAAAGGATTTTTGTCAATTACAGTGATTTGAACATCCTGTTTTTTTAACTTTTTCTCTAATTTTTTAGCTGTTAGAATGCCCGCATAGCCGGCCCCAACAATTACAATTCTTTTTCCCATGGCTGCTCCTTCATTCCTTCTATAGTTTTCGCTGTGCCATCCATTGTTACCAAATATTTTCATCGTTGCGCCTACAATTTTGTGAATATAATAACAATGTAATGTAAAAATGTAACAATACATGAACGGTCTTGTGCCAACTAGACCGCATTAATAGTATTAGTATATCACCATATTATATGTTTGAAAATATCCTATTTTATAAATGTTAAATTTGGCTATCTAAACTTCATTTCAAAATTGTTTTTTATACAATTCCACTATTTTTAGTAGGAATAGCCATAAATCATCTGGTATTTTTTAGAAATTTGTCGAAAAACATGAAAATAAAGCTTACCCTGCGATATAAAAATCTTCTATATCATTACCTCAAGTTAAAGGAGGGCGCTGCAAAACTTCTTCCTTTTGCAACGCCCTACCCATATGCAAATATCAGTTAAAAAGTGAATATCAGTTTAAAAGCAGATATCAGTAAAAAACAAATACAAGCTTAAAGACAAATACAACTTTAAAAGAAAGTACAAGTTTAAAAATCAAGTATCAGTTTAAAATCAAATACCAGTTTAAATCAAATACCAGTTTAGATCAAATACCAGTTTAAAATCAAATATTAATTAACCTCCCTGTCAAACAAGCGGAACTATCTTAGGGCGCACCTCCCCGGCCAGCTCAAGCTTCCTTATCAGCTTATCCTTCAGCTCCTTTTTTACCTCCTGGTATGTCTCCCTATCAATGAGGTTATTAAGCTCATAGGGATCGTTTTCCAAATCATAGAGGCATTCCTCCACGTAGATATCGCTCCCGGAATCCGACCATGCATTTTTATGCGGTGCAGTCACGCAATATTTCCACCTCGGTGTGCGTAGGGCACGCGCCACCTGGCTTTCGCTGATCTGGATCAGGACATCATTATCCCAGTCTGCTGCACCATCCTTTAGCAAGCAGCCTGCCGCCCTGCCATCCATCTGCTCCTCCGGCCCTGCCCCTGCAATTTCTAAAACCGTCGGTGCAAGGTCAACCAGGCTCAGTGCCTCTTCAACCACTCTTCCGCCCAAATAGCTGCCTCCCCGGCATACCATTGGGATTTTTATGCTGGCCTCATGGCAGGAACGCTTGTATTCCCCATTCCTGGTACGGAAATGGCTGCCATGGTCAGAGGTAAATATAATAACCGTATCATCGTAGAGTCCCTTCTCCTTTAACGCAGCTACCACCTCTCCCAGATTTTCATCCAGCCTCCGGATACAGCCATAATAGTCGGCAAGATTGGCCCTCCAATCCGCGTCCGGCTTATCCAGCTGCAATAAATCCTCCGGCACCTTAGCCCCACGGTATCTGTCCGCATATCCTTCCGGTGCGATATAACGGTTTCTCGTATTCTGATGATGGGGCTCCAAATAAGAAACCATTAAGAAAAATGGCTCCTCCTTCTCATACTGGTTAATGAACCGGGCGGCATGCCCCGTCAAGAAATCAGAGCGGTACTGCCCGGAGAAGGATATTTTTTCATTATCCCGCCCATAAATATAACCCTCATAGGCATCGGAGGTGAACTCCAGTAAATCTGCGGCTTTCCACTCCCCTGTAAATCCACATCTTTTTTCCATAGGCACCGGCTCAAGTCCCGTAAGGGAAAGGTGCCATTTCCCGATGTAGTTGGTGGTATAGCCCGCCCTGTTTAACAGATGTGCCAAGGTTCTATTATCATCCTTTAGCCCTAAGGCGTTGCGGAAGCATCCATTTTTTGTAGCATACCGCCCGGTCTGGATCACCGCCCTTGCCGGGCCGCATACGGGCTGGCAGGTAACTGCATTTTTAAAGGTTACTCCTTCTGCGGCCAGCGTATCAAGGCTGGGAGTTAAGCCAAGGTCTGAACCATAACAGCCGCAGGTATCGGCTCTTTGCTGGTCCGTAAAAAACAACAGTATATTCGGTCTTTTTTTCATTACAGATATCCCCCTTTCATTCTTTGACCGCGCCTGCGGTAAGTCCTGAGATAATGTATTTTTGAAGGAATATAAATATGATCAGGATGGGGATCGCTGCCGTAACAGCGGATGCCATAACGCGTCCCCAGTCATAATTATATTCTCCTAGGTATGTCATCGCGATTCCCGAGGCCAGCGTCCTCATCTCAGTTTTATTTACAAGGGTCAGACCCCACAGGAAATCCTCCCAGGATATCAGGAAAGAATAAATACCGACAGCGATGATTCCGGGCCGGATCAGTGGCAATATGACCCGGAACAAGGTATTTGCTTTGGAGGAGCCGTCAATATAAGCCGCTTCCTCTAAGGATTTCGGGATAGTGTCAAAGAAGCCCTTCAGAATCCAAACCGACATCGGCAACGCATTGGTGGAACAGGCTAGAACCAGGGCCGTATATGTATTTAATAAGCCCAGCTTAAAATACATGTTGTATAAGGCAATCAGCAATGTCATTGCCGGGAACATCTGGGTGGACAAAAACAGCATTTGCAGGAACTTGGAGCCGCGGAAGCGGAACCTGGAAAATGCATAGGAAGCAAAAACCGCAAGAGCCAATGTGACCAGGGTTGTCACCGTGGAAACAATTACGTTGTTCTTATAAAAAATCACGAACTTTCCGTCATTCATAATATTTCTATAGTTATTTAAGGTTGCACCCTTTGGTATGAATTGGGGCGGCAGCTTTAAGATTGCTTCATTTGGTTTAATGGACGTTAATATCATCCAATAGATCGGAAATATAAATATAATGGTAATTGCAACCACTCCAAGGTACACCAATACCTTATTTGATACTTTAACCTTCATTTATGACGCCTCCTTAATATTGGACTTCCTTCGCTGCCAGGACCTTATTATATACCGCCGAGAATATGACCAAAAACCCAAGCCAGCATACGCCAATTGCAGCGCCCTTCCCCATGTTAAAGCCGGAGAATGCGGTTTCGTAGGTATAAAGGGGCAATGTAGTCGTTATCCTCACGGGACCGCCACCGGTCATGGTAAAGAACAGCACGAACATCTGGAAGTTAGAAACAATGGAGGTTAAGGTTACGGTTTTTATTACCGGCATAATAAATGGGATAGTGATTGCATGGAACTTCTGCCAGCCTGTCGCACCATCTATGGAGGCAGCCTCCTTTAAATCCTCCGGAACAGTCTGAAGCCCTGAAAGCAGCATAATCATCATAAGGGGCATCTGTTTCCAAACTGCTGAGATTACAACGGATATCATTGCCGTCCCCGGGTTCCCCAGCATGCTGTAATTGCCCAAATGAAAGAGGTAATTAATAATACCGTACTGGGGCTGGAAGATAAACATCCACACTACTGCAACAACTAGGGAAGGGATCGTCCAGGGCAGGAATAGCAGCCCCCGGAATATCTTCTGCCCCCGGATCCATTTTGTATTCAGCAGCATTGCAACCGTAAGCCCTATGATGAACTGGATGAATACGGTTGAAACCACATAGGTCAAGGTTCTGCCAAAGGTGGCAAAGAACTGGGCGTCCTGTAATACATCTTTATAATTCTGGAAGCTGTTCCAGGTAATATTATTAATATCCATCAGGTTATAGTGCATAAAGCTCATGCCGATTACTGTCACTACGGGAATCACAATCGTGATTGACAGGAGCATCAGTGCAGGCGCCAGCAGGATAATCATAAACCAATTAATTTTAGCTTTTTTCCTAGTATTCATCTAAGTCACCTTGTCTTTCCAAAAATTTAGGAGGACTTTGAATCCTCCTAAATTTAATTACTATTTGTTAATTACTATTCGCTATACATATTTTTGATCGTTGTCTGCGTATCCTCCAGCACCTCTGCGATATCCTCGTTGTTAACCATGATACGCTCCATGGCCTTTGTCACTTCATTCATGGCATTATCAAACAATGGATTCGAAGCGGGAAGCGGGCTTGCTGTCTCTGCCTGTTTATTAAACACCTCCATAAAATTATCCTCATTCATCTCCGGCAGGGCTGCAACGGATTTTCTGCCTGAAAGCACCGCATTTGATTTATGGTATTTTAACATGGCATCCTTTCCGGTCAGGTATTCAATTAATTTTGCAGCCGCTTCCGGGTGGCTTGAAGTAGACGAGATGGCGAGCTCATGCTCCGTATATACGGTTTCGCTCCTTCCCGTTACTCCTGTTGGAATAATGGCGTAGCCCATGGAAGCATCAAAGGCCTCTCCCTTTCCGCTGCTGGCCCTATATGCATTACGTCCCATATCTCCATCAATAATAAAGCCCATCTGTCCCGTCGCGAATAACCCACGCAGGTCTTTAATTTCCAATCCGCCCGGCATTACCTTCTCGTCAACCATCTGCTTCATATACTTTAGTGCATTCACGGTGCCCTCGTTGTTAAGGTCAACCTTGCCATCCCCGCCCAGGAAATGTCCGCCAAAGCTGTAGAATACGCCATTTGCAACAGAACCGCTATGTGCTATCTTACCAGTTGGAAGACCCAGACCATAAATAGTATTGCCTGCTTCATCCTTGCCGAGTGCCGCTATTTTCTTCGCCATTTCTGTCATCTCGTCCCAGGTGGCGGGAGCCTTCTCAGGATCAAGACCCGCTTTTTTCATTAAATCCTTATTATAGTACAGGGCTAGGGGATGAGGTGCCCAGGATATCGCCGCTATCTTTCCGTCAAAAGTAGTCCCCGCAAGATAGTTCGGATATATGTCATCCAGCACCTCCTGCGACACAACACCCTTCAGGTCTGCAAGAACCCCTGCCCCATAAAAGGCAACGATCATCTGTGAATTTCCCATAATAACATCTGCTGCATTTCCCGAGGTTCCTGCAATTAAAACCTGATCCTTATACTGGTTGAATGGAATTGCAACGGATTCCACCTTAATGTTCGGATTAGCCGCCATAAAATCGGCTAAAAGCTCCTTAAAAATCTCACTTGTGGCTTCCTCTGCCTCTAACCAGTTGCTCATGGTAATTGTGATAATTTCATCCTCGTCTTCCGCTTTCGTATCCCCTGTTTTGTCCTCTGTCCCAGTCTCTGTTTTAGTTCCTGTTGTCCCCTTATCCGTAGATGCTATTTCTTCTGATTTTTTACCGCATCCCGTAAGAACCATGCTCCCCATCAGAGCCGCCAGCAAAATAATACTTAGCAATTTCTTCATTTCCTTCTCCTCCTAAATTTAATATTTTGTTGCGTTAATTACTTTGCAGCTTTATTATATAGTAAAATAGCACAAGGATATAAGGACACAAACTTCACATCAGGTATCATTTTCACATATGAAACCCTATTTTTGGAGATCCTTTAGTTACTTTTCACGTCTTTCCGAGGGTGTAATTCCAAATTCCTCTTTATATACCCGGGTAAAATGCTTTGTGCTCAAATAACCTACCATCTCCGAGATGTCACTTACCTTTAAATCTGTATTCAATAGCAGGTTGTGGGCCTTTTCCATGCGGAGCTTTGTAAGGTATTCAATGTATTTCATCCCCAGCTGCTTTTTAAAGAGGGAGGAAAGGTAATTTGGATTTACTCCCACCTTCTGGCTGACATCCTCCAGGCTAATATTTTTATAAAAATTCCGGTCTATGTATTCCTTCGCTTTTCCAATCACACTATTGTCAGGGACAGCACCTATTTGCTTTGTCTCTTCCCTGGAAGCCGCACTGATCCCAAGAATATGGTTCATGGCCTGGATCAGCTCAAAACGGTTAATTGGCTTTATGATATACTCACTAACTCCGTATTTCATAGCAGTACGGGCATATTCAAACTCGCTGTATGCGCTGACGAGGATAAATTTCGGCCTCTTTTCCATTTCGTGGCAGAGCTGGACCAGGCTTAGGCCACTTACGACCGGCATGCGGATATCCGTAATAATAAGCTCCGGCATATGGATTACTGCTTCTTTGTAGCCCTCCTCCCCATTTTTACATTCTGCTACGACCTCTACCCCGTCATAGGTCGTTTCAATGATCTTGCGTATCCCCTGGCGTATGATACCCTCATCATCACATATAATCACTTTGTGTCCCATAGCTTTTCCTCCTGAATTGGAATCCGAATTGTGGTTATGGTGCCCACCCCTTCCTTAGAATAGATCGAAAGGCGGCTTTGCTCCCCATAGGCGAGCTTTAACCGGCGGTACAGGTTTCTTATGGCATAGCATTCCGAGGGCTGCTCCTCCGGTTCACTGACAAGGAGCCTCCGGATCCGTTCCATGCTGCCCGAATCAATATGCCTTCCATTATTATAGACCCGGATAAGCAGATATTTATTCCGTATCCGGATGGAAATCCTCAGATAGCCCTGGTCTTCAAAATCATTAAAGCCATGCTTAAAGGAGTTCTCTACCAGCGGCTGCAGGGACAGGCGGAGCATTTTACAGGCCTCACACCCTTCCTCCACGTCAAATTCAGCGGTAAAGCAATCCCCAAAGCGTATCCTTTGTATTGCAATATAGTTCCTGGCATTTTCCAGCTCTGACTTGACCGGAACCTCCGGCCTGGCCACCTCCATTGCATACCGTATCATATCGGAAAAGGATTTGGATAAGCCAACGATCTCATAATTGTCCTGTATCAGCGCAAGCATTGAGATGCTCTCCAGGGTATTATAGATAAAATGCGGGTTGATCTGGCTCTGCAGCGCCCTTAAGGTTGCTTTTTGGTTCTCAATCTGGGCAATATAGTTTTCATTAATCAATTGCTTCATATCATGGATCATGGTATTTAAGCTATGGCTCAGCTCACCTATCTCATCCTGGTAATCCTCCTTCACATGGATGTCCAGGTTTCCTCCCGCAACGGACAGCAAGGTGTCCTGCAAATGGAAAACCCGGTCCGTAAACCAGTTTGTAAATAGCCTGTTGGTGAAATAAATGCTCACCATCAGCGCCAGCATGCCGAGGGCAAAGTAAAGGAAGGCTAATTTATATCCCGCCCTGATATCCTGCAGGCTGATTTTATATTCCACCTTTTCATCTAAGGCGCCCACGGTTGAATAGACGGACATGAAATCCTTGTCCTTCCCATCCTGTGACCCGATCTCTTTTCCATTTACAATTACAGAGTTCTTACTCCCCTGTGCCAGCGGATAGAATGCGCTCATTATATTATCATAATCCAGTTCTGAATATACGAACCCGAGGAAGGTGCCGTCCTGTACGCTGATAATCGGAATTGCTGTAAATAAAACCTTTTTTCCCGTCTGTATGCTGATTGTCTCACTTAACACTTGGTTTTTATCGCCGGAAAGCAGCCCTTTGAACCACTCCGCCTGGTGGTAGTAGGCACCGAGATCTTTATCCGAAAAATCATTTGAAAAGGACTTTTTTGATTTATTGATATAAATATAGATATTAATGACTCTCTTGTCGGAGGTTGCCACATTGGCAAGACGGTTCCTGATGAAATCCCGGAATTCAAGCTTCCCCTTATAATTAAGATCCGGATACTCCTGCATCTCTTTTTGCACGCTGATATCTGTTGCAATGCTGGCCAGCTTTTCTTTATTCTGCAAAAACCAGGTATTAATTTCATCAGAAGCCTTATTTAATGTAATCTGTGCCTGTTCCCTGGAAGCATTCAGCGTTACCTTCACATATACAACGGATATGATCGTAAAAAGCACCAGCAAGGGGATAATGATTGCCCCCCAACAGGATATCGTGAGTTTTCTATGGATCGATGCATTATTGTAGCGTAGAAAAAGCCTTTTTATCATAAGATTCCCCTCCCAAAGACAGTGAAGCGGGACATAACCTCCGCAACCGTTTAAAAATATTATATATCATCTTTGCGGATATGGTATACTGGAAATGTATAAGATGTTTGGATAGAGGTGATATTCATGACCCGACAGGAATTTGAGGAAGCATTACTTCCGTTAACCAAAGAAGAACTGCTGCATCAAAAAAACCCGGGATACTTCCGGGAGCATTATAGCCGGTACCGCAATACGGATTATCAGGCACTGTATACAAGGGCTGAGCATATCAGGAACCATGTATTTATGTCAGAAAGTAATATTATGGATTCCCAGCCGGGACACTTGCATTTCAGGTCCACCAATATCAGGCTGAACCGGCAGGACCGGTTTTCTGACGTCCCAATCCACCACCATGGCTATATTGAGCTTAATTACGTCTTTTCCGGAAACTGTACTGCCATTGTAAATAAAAAGAAAATCCCCATGACTGCCGGGGATATCTGTATCATGGACCGGCTGGCCGAGCATACGATCCTTCCTACCGGTATCGACGATATCGTGCTGAATATCATGCTTGCCACCGATTACTTTTCCAATGCCTTTATCGGAAGCCTCTTAAGCGGAGGTGCCGTTGCAAGGTTTTTAGCGGGCGTCATCGACCAGGCAAATGAACATGACCAGTACCTTTTATTCCATACGGAGCACGATCCCCTTGTAAAGGAGATCATAGAAAATATCTTTATCGAATACTTAAATCCCGGGATCTGTTGCGAGGATGTGCTCCGCTATTACCTGAACCTTCTGTTCATAGAGCTGGCACGGTGCTACCAGGGCGACATGGAGCGGAGGCACCACCAGAAAAATAAGCGGTATATCACTGAAATCCTCAACTACATGGAGCAAAATTTCAGCAGCTGTTCCTTAGAAGGTGTAGCCGGGAAATTCAATTACCATCCAAATTACCTCTCCCGGCTGATCAAATCGGAAACCGGCCTTACCTTCCAGGAGAACTTAAGCGAAAACCGGATGAACCGGGCTGTCTTCCTGCTTAAGAATTCCGATATGCCAATTTACAAAATCGTGTCCGAGTGCGGCTATCAGAACCAGAATTTTTTCTACCGGAAATTCACAAAAAAATTTGGGCAGACTCCGAAGGAATACCGAGATTCCCAGTCTGCCCAGTAATGATGACAAGTAAATCAGTTATCTGATTTACTTGTTTTTTTAATTTGACCCAAGCTTCAAAATTCTTTCTGATTTATCTCTGGATTGCCAGCGTCACTTCACCGACAATACCGGTTGATCCCAGGACCGGCGCCTTGGAGAACCTCGCCATAAAGTCTCCCGGAATCGGTGCGTGATAGCGTTCCCTTTCCAGTGTAGTAGCTACTTCAATACGAAGACGATTGGCACCCGCCTTTAAATGTCCGCTTAAATCAAAGGCAAAGGGCTGTACCACCTGGATTCCAAGGGACTTGTCATTTACGAAGACCTCAACACCTTCAAAGGCATCCTCTATACGAAGCTCTGCATTCTTAACCTCCGGCAGCTCTACCGTATTCTCATAACGGATGATTCCAGAGAAGTCAGGATATTTCAGTCCCACATTATCAAAGGAGCTGACGGCCTGCTCCTCCTGGAAATCCGGATACTCGATTGCCTTTGCAAGGCTCATTCTCCAGCCCTCCCCAAGGGTGAGCACTTCGTTAAATGTGGCGGCAGGCTTCACCTCTACACCCTCTGCCTCATCAAAGAGAAGCACCAGGCTCTGGTAAGGGGGCAGCTCCACTGAAACCGTGGTGGCTTCACCCTTCTGCTTTGCCTCCACCGCCCTTAATTCATTGCTCCACGCATCATAGGCATAGACCTTGCCCTTGCAGGGAACCGTAACCTCTCCCCTAAAGGTCTGGGTAATATCCTCGTTGGTGAACAGGAACAGCTCGCTCTCTTCACGGTAATGGAGATAACGGAGCATCGGATATTCCTGGTCCAAGGATATCTCAGGTACCTCCATAGCCTTTAAAGTACCTGCCAATTCGTCGAGGGCTACTACCCGGCAGCCTGCCAGCTCTTCCAGCAGCTTACCGTCCCCGTCAACAATTCCCTCGGGAAGTGAATTAATAAAGATAACCGGGAAGCCTGATGCCTTTAACCCGGCGATAGCCTTGGCGGCTGCCTGCGTAATATACTGGCTGTAAGGCACCACCAGCACCTGATAGGTCTGTCCATTTACCTTAAGCTCCCTGCCAAGCTTTGTCCTGTAGCGCTCTTCCTCTACGAATACATCCGTAGGTATAATATCAAAATCGATCTGGTTCTCCATCAATACCCTTGCCGGCTTCTGATCCAGCATGTAATTGCCTGCCCACTCCGCCTCCGCATGATACAGTACCGCTGCGGGAGTTACCCGGATTCCATCGCTGATCAATTCACACATGCGGTTTAAATATCTCATCAGGGCGCCGAAATGCCTAAACTGCGGATCATGGCCATTGGCATAAAAATGGGGAGGGCAGTCCGGGTCCGGATAGGCCTTACAGGAAAAGGCGTGGGGCACATATTCGTTCACACCCCTCACCAGGAAATGGTCTACCAGGTATTTCATCATGCGGACACCTTCGCCCCAGCCGTAGGCACCAAAGATTTCACACATGGTACGCCCCTGCTTCTGCGGGTCAATTGCGCCAAAAGAGCTGCCCAGCTTGCCAAGCATGTAGTGGTAGAATTCCCCATCCCTGCCACTTATCAAGGCCTTCTTCGGATATACCTCACCGCCGGGCATAACCTGTCCGCCGATATCATCAATACCTGACATATGCTGTCCCGATAGCCCACGGAAGAAATGTCCCAGGCTTGAACCAAGCCTTGCATGGGAGTTATTGTCTTCAATCAGGTGCCCTATGTAAAGAACGCCCCGTTCCTCACACCAGCTGCCGATGGCTTTTGAGAAGTCCTCTTCCACCAGCCTCGTTACGATATCCATATAAACATAGCGCATCTTGGCGGCTTCCTCAGGACAAAGCCCGTTCATCCAGAGCAGGGGCAGCTTAACCCTCCATTCCTCTCCCAGGCGGAGCTTTAACTGCTCCTCAAGCTCATCGCTCCAGGGAAGGTCCTGATCCGCTCCGATGGCATTATCATGGCTATACATCTGACCGTTGCCAAACTCCGGCTCGTCAGAGAAGAAGCCTGCAATCGTTTTTCCAAACTCCTCCTTATAGCGCGCATAATGTGGCTCATATACCGCCTCAATCTGGGTTCTCGCACTGCGCTTATCTATCATATTAATATAGTTTTCACGGGATCCCGCATTTCTTGTAAGGAAATTAACGCAGATCATCCATTTTCCCGCAGGAATATCCCATATTAACTGTCCATCCTTAACCAGCTCTGTCAGATCCACCAGAGTTGAAGCATCATAGCCCCGGTCGATCCTTGCGGCGCATACGCTGAGCATCCGGTCATCATCAAACTGTCTTCTTTCCTTATTCTGGCCCATGGAAAAAGGGCTGGCTCCGGCAAATGGGTTCTTGACATATTTTGAGTGAGCAGCCACATCCATCCGGGCTGACCTCATTGGACCCACAACCTCCACGGAGGAATAGTATACATACTGCCTGCAAAGCTCCGCCGGGGCATCCTTTAAGGCTCCATTGGCATAGCCTGTGGGAAAATGGCTGTCATCCAGGATCCATACCTTCATATCCCGTTTTTTTGCCTCATCTAAAATGATGTCCATATCATGCCACCACCTGGGGCCGCAGTAATCCGGATGGGGTCTGCTCTCCACACAGACGGCACCGATTCCGCTTGCCTGGACTGCGCCCATATACTCCCTGAGCACCCCTTCTTCCTCCCCATGTACCCAGAGAAACGGAAGAATATGATTATTACCCTTGCCCTGCAATAGCTGTTTCACCTTTTGATTCATAGTTTTACCGTACCTTCCTTTCATTTCGATATCTGCTCGCTATGCATTTATCCTATCACAGAAGACCGTTCCTTCCTATGTCATTACAAAACCGAAACACTGACCGTTCTTAACCTTTATCTTACTAGAGGACTTCCACACCCGGAGTATCCGGACGGATAGCGCCAGAGTGGCTATTGCTTATCCTCATGCTCCCTGAACAGCTTATCATCCCAGATATAGTGGAAGGGAAGGATAACCGTTGAGACATTCTTATGCTTGCTCAAATGCTGGGACACGAAATAGGTCGTCTGATTATGCAGCAGATTATCATACCTATGCTCCGTAATAAATTTAATCAGGATGACGGAAATATTTTCACCATGGTTTAGGGCGCGCTCCCTCTTCCATAGATATTCATCCATAGGATGTATGATATCGCGGTAGGGTGTCTCAATAATCTCCAGCGGAACCGGCATCTTCAGCTCTGTCCATTGCCGCCTCAGCTCCTGGGCATGCTCCGGATGTCGGCATACATGGAGGGCCGTAATGTTGTTTGAAATCGAGTTGGCGTAGTTGATCGCCTTTAAAAACGGTTTATTAATATCATGGATTAATACGATGCACTGGGTAGACCTTACAATCTCCTTATCATAATAGGGATAGAATTTCTCCAATTTTAATTGTGCCCCGACCTTTGAATAATATTTATTGATTGAGTACATACCGAACATCAGCACCGGGAGCGCAATGGCCAAAATCCATGCACCATCTATAAACTTCATACAGAAGACGATAACGGAAACAACGGCTGTCACAATAGCTCCAAAGCCATTGATCCAGCATTTATACTGCCAGCCCTTTTCCTTCATGACGCGCCACTTTTTAAACATGCCGTACTGGGCTATGGTAAAGGAAACAAATACACCCACCGAATATAAGGGAATCAGGGCATGTACCTCACTTTGAAAGCCAATGATTAAGGCAGCGGCAGCAATGAAAATGAAGATAATGCCGTTGGAAAAGCTCAGCTTCGTCCCCCTGGAGGAAAACTGGCGGGGAACATAGCCGTCATGTGCCAAAATGTACAGCAGCTGGGGCAGTCCGTTATAAGCCGTATTGGCTGCCAGAATAAGAATCAGGGATGTAAATACCTGGATGACATAGTACATAAAGCTATGCCCGAATACTGCGGAGGATATCTGGGATAATACCGTATGCCCCTCCAAAGGAACCACATGCAGGTTCATTGCAAGGATGGAGGTACCGCCGAAGATAAATATAATAATAACACCTAAGATATATAGCACATGCTTTGCATTCCTGGTCGGCGGCGCCGCGAAGGAAGGAACCGCATCGCTTACGGCCTCCACGCCCGACATGGCGGAGCAGCCGGAGGAAAATGCCTTCAGTAAAATAAGCATTCCGATTCCCTGCATGGTTTGCGCCGGCAGGATTCCTTGCCCGTACTCAATTGGCGTCAGGGTACCCGTAATCAGCTTATAAAGACCGCATAGGATCAAAATTGCCATAGAAGCAATGAAGATGTAGGTCGGCAGACCAAATACCTTGGAGGCCTCCCGGACTCCCCTCAGGTTAATCAATGTAATCAGCGCGACACAAATCAGGGAAATCAAAACCTTGTTCTCCCTAAAGTGCGGGAAAGCAGAAACCAGGGCTGCGGTCGAGGAAGAGATACTTACCGCTACTGTCATGATATAATCGATGGTCAAGGCTGCTGCCGATAGCAGGGACGCCGTTTTCCCTATGTTCTCCTGTGCCACGGCATAAGCGCCGCCGCCTCTTGGGTAATGGTCGATAATCTGGGAATAAGAAAGCACCAGAATCGCCAGTAGCAGCAGGATCGGAAGAACAATATAGGGCAGTGAGTGGAATGCCAGGATACCAACTGCCGGTACTAAAATCAACAGGATTTCCTCAATGGCATAAGCAACGGAAGAAACCGCATCACTAGCCATAATTGGAAGCCCCCAAAGCCGTGTCAATTTCTCATGGCTTATCTCGTTATTTTTTAATGGCTTGCCGAGAATGAAATCTTTCATACTCATTTTTCATAATCTCCTTCATCATATTACTTGAAAAATAACACTAGGAAATAATACTGGGAAAACAGGTCTCCGGAAGTCTTTCCGTCTTATCTTTCAGTCCGGTTTCCGGTATGTCCACAAATTTATTATCCCCCAAATGGAATGCAACTAATTGTATTGCTGCAAATGCTTCTTGTCAATCGTCATTATTACGAATCAGCGACGGAAGACCCCATTAACATTTGTGCATATTAACGGGGTCTTTTATACAATTCTTTTATTTTTCCTTTGTTCTGGGATTTTCCTTGGGATAATCCTCTATTTGAATAACAGCTTTCCTATTCCCTTGAAAAAGCTTCCATTGGCAAGGGCAACAATTCCTTCCAGCTTGCCGTCGGCCAGCTTCCCATCGGCTGCCATTTTCATTGTGCGAAGGGGCGCTTTTTTACTATCTCTAGCATTTTTAATGCATCTTTTTCTGATGCATTTTCTTTGCTCTTATAGTAAAATTATGTTATACAAGGCTTGTTATGGGAAAGCTCCAGAACTAGGAAGGAAGACATACCGAATGAACCACTATGAACAATTCAACCAGTTTGTCCGGGATACTATAGATCAATCGGTTCCGGACCGTTTAAAAATATCACTGCCCCTGACCCTATATTATAAAATTGTGCGGGAGGGTATTGTATCGAATTTTACAGTTTATCCGGGCGGAATTGGATATCTCCCGGGTACTGATTTTGACATGAAGCACCGCCATGACCATTTTGAATTCATCTATGTCTTGGAGGGCAACTGCATTAACCGGATTGAGGATGTGTCCTACCAGTACAAGAAGGGGGATGCCTGCCTCCTGAACCGGAACACCTTCCACTCCGATAATCCGGGCAATAACTCCAGCGTCGTTTTCATCAACTTCTCCGGTGATTATATCAGCAGCATCCTGGAGGGGGATATTATCCATGACAGGGGCTTAAGGCAGCAGCTGGTCAGCAGTCCTGTCAGGCAATTCCTCCAGTCCAATCTCCACGGTGAGGAGCGCTTTGCAAAAAACTATATGGAGTTTACCTCTACCCTGCAGGCTCTCTCCCAACAGGCTTCGAATCCATTGGAACGGCTAATAAGCCAAATACAGCTGGAATTAGTTGAACAAAAGCCCGGCTGCTCCTTTCTGGTTAACGGACTGGTTTCCCGACTGTTCCATACCATAGAGGATCCTGTAAAATACCATACAAACCTTATGAAATTAGACTCCAGCAACGAGGAATTTTTGCTTGCCCGTATTACAAATTATTTAAAGGAGAGCAATGGGCGTATTTCCCGGACGGAGCTGTCCAGGGTGCTGAACTATAACGCGGAATATCTGAACCAGATCGTGAAAAGACGGACCGGGATGAGCATCATGCAGCTTGGCAAAAGCTATTTACTTGATTCTGCCAAGCTGCTGCTCACCGGGTCGGATAAGAGTATTTCTGACATTATATCGGAATTGGGCTTCGTAAGCACCTCACATTTTTATGAGCTGTTCCAAAAGGGCGTGGGAATGTCACCGAAGGAATTCCGGGACAGGCACAAGGCTGCTGCGCCCAGCCCAAAGAATTAAGCCCGGAAGGCCTGTATCACACAGGTGCCTGCTGCCACACCGTCAGCCGTGACCCTGACCTGGATCTCCCCTGCTGAACTGGCTTTCAGGATGACTACTGCCGCACCGTGGTACGCATGGCATTTGGTATCCCCGATCTGATCCTCCGTGCAGGGGCTGCCGCTTCCGATTGCAAGTAATTCGCCGGGTCCCGATAAGGCTACCCTCAGCTCCCTTTCATCTGCCGGCAAGCGTATCCCCTGTCCGTCCACAATGTCAACATGAATGTAGCATAAATCCTGTAAATCCGCCGTCAGCTGCTGCTCCTCCGGGGTCAGCAGCAAGCTTGCAGCCTGGCCGGCTGTCTTCAGGACTGCCCTGCTGACCTCTGTTCCCTGCTTATAGGTCACCGCTTCTAAGGTTCCTTTTTCATAAGGGATATCCATCGTGGCAATCAGCTTATCATAGGGTGCCCGTCCAAGGCTTCTGCCATTTAAGATAAACTCGGCTTCATCACCGGAGCCATAGGCATCCACCTTTACCAGCTTACCAAGATATTCCTCAGGGAAGGACCAGTCCTCATTCACATCATACCAGTGCCAGTTCATGCCAAAGAAATTCTCTCCGTAATGCTCTGGATGGGTGGTGAATAAATAGGTATCCTGGGTATGCCCCCACATAATTTCCCGGTAATAGGACTGGGGTCTGCGCCTTCCTGTCAGGAGGATATCGGACTGCCAGGAGGATCTCCAGGGGTAAGGCGCCAGAAAGCTGAAGGGCTCCCCTGCCTTCTCCCAATATAACTTACCGGTTCCCACTTCGCCCAGATAGTCCACTGCTGCCCAGATAAAATCGCCGATGACATGGGAATTTTTCCGGACTGCCTCCCAATTGTCATAGGTCTTAAAGGAATGGGTTTCCGAGCCGACAATAATCCGGTCCGGGAAGCTTTCATGATCTTTTTCATATCTTTCATGGAGGTAGTTATAGCCTACAATATCCAAGGGCTCTGCAAAGGCTTTGGTTACTTCGCCCCAGTTATTGTCTGACATGGCATTAGCCTCAAAATTATTTCCCAGCTCCGCATCATCGTCAAAGATACCGCAGATGCCGGACAATGTGAACCTGGTGGGATCCAGGGCTTTGAATTTATCATTCAGCCTCTTTGCCCAGGCTGCGCCCTCCCCCTTGCCGTCACGCTCGCCGATTTCATTGCCGATGGAATAGGTGATTACACAGGGATGGTTGCGGTCACGTTTTACCATAAGCTCGATATCCCGCTCCCACCAGTCCTCAAAGTAGAGATGGTAGTCCAAGGGTACCTTGCCCATCCTCCATACATCAAAGCATTCATCCAGAAGCAGCATCCCCTGCTCGTCACAGGCCTTCAGCATGGCAAGGGACGGCGGGTAGTGGCTGATGCGGACTGCATTGTAGCCCACAGATTTTAATATGCCGATTTTTCTCGCTTCTGCCTTCGGATATGCGCAGGCTCCCAGGAAAGCGTTATCATGATGGAGGCATCCCCCCTGCATTTTTACGGTTCTCCCATTTAGCATAAAGCCATTTTCCGTGTCGGCGGAAATCGTCCTGATCCCGAAGGTGTCCTGTGCCTCGTCCAGTACCGCGCTGTCAGCCACCACCTTAACCCTGTAGGTATATAGATACGGTGTGTCCAGATCCCACCTCTTTGGATTTTGTACCTTCAGCTCCACATCACCTACTGTGGAGGCTTTTCCGGCAAGGCTTACTGCAAGGCTTCCATCTGCTACTGCCCTGCCCTCTGCATCAAGGATTTCACATACTAAGGCCACAGCCCTTTCCTTTTCTTCCTTACTGCCCACTGTAATATTAAGCTTTACTGTTGCCTCCCCGTCGCTGACCGCCGGGGTTGTGACAAAGATATCCCAGGGCTTGATATGGACCGGATTACCTACCCATAGGGCTACGCTTCGGTAAATACCGCCGCCGCTATACCAACGGGTTGAGGGCTGCCTGCTCTGGGTTATAATTTTCAATTCATTCTTCCTGCCATCAAAACGCAGTGCAGGGCTTAAATCAACCAGATACGGCGTATAGCCATAGGGATGTAATCCCAGCAGCTCACCATTTAAAGCTACCTCCGTATTCATATAGGCGCCGTCAATATCCAGAATAACGGTCTTACCCTCCCATTCTGCAGGAACCTCCAGCTGCTTCCTATATACACCTTCCCCTTGTCCGAAATAACCATTGGCAGGGCCGCCCTCCGCCTCTGCAGAACGCGGCTTAGTAATAATAAAATCATGGGGCAGATTCACCACCTTGGCTTCCGGCTTATGGAATACAAAGCTCATGCCTTCATTGCTTTCATAGAAATTCCAGTTATAATTTAAATCCAAACGCTCCATTTACTTTCCCCTCTTTTTTTTAAATAGTATTCGCCCATCAAAAAAGACTTCTTTATCTAGCGCGGTGGATATAGCTACACTCATATTCACCTCACAGCCTAAGCCCCCGCTCATCCGACGCTCAAATCTCAAACAGCTACCGTAATAGTTCCACCCTTTTTCAATTCAAAGGTTTCTGTCCCAAGCCTTAACCTTCCGCCTTCTTTATCCGTATATACCTCAAGCTGGTTTGCCTCGAATTTTATACGGAGGGTTCCCTCATTTACCGGAAGCTCACAGGTAAAATCTCCGAAGATGCCCAACTGAGGCTCCACCTCAAAGGTTTCATAGGCAACACTGGTCGGGCGAAGCCCCATGAAATACCTGCCGATCAGATAAACCGGACTTGCTCCCCAGGCGTGGCAAAGGCTTTTGCCGTATTTGTCGCCATACATGCCATACTGCTGCTCCTCCGGCTCGCCCGGCTTGTACTCCTCCCAAAAGGTGGATGCCCCACGGTCCAGCATGCCGCCCCAGTAGCTCCTGATACTTTCCAATACCCTGTCATATTGCCCGAGCTTTGACAGGATTTCCAGCTCATAGAATTTAAAATACGGCGTTGTGATAGCAGTTATGTTCTCGTTGAGCAGCACATTTTCCAAGATGCTTTCGGTCTCCTCTTTTGTCGTGTATTCAAACAGTACGGCAAAGATATTGCTATGCCTGCTCACCTTCCTTTTCCCTGAGGAGAAGCTGTCGATAAAGGCTCCCTGAGCCTCATCCCAATAAAAGCTGTGGATATTTTTCTTCAGTTCCTCAAAAAGCCCCTCGAATTCCTCCGTATCCATTCCCAACAGCCTTCTCACCGCAATCATTGCCTGATAACTTCTTGCCAGCAGAAACTGCTCCTCACTGATTGCACCCGTCTTGTCAATATCCGCCCAATCAATGAACACCCAGTCCTCCTGCCTGCCGCAGATAAAGCCATTCCCATCTAATTGGTTCCTGCAATAGTCCATCATGGATTCCATCTTTGGATAAATCATCCGGACAAATTCCAGGTCACCGGTCATATTATAGTAATTCTCAATACTGATGAGCCAATAGAGGGAATAGTCCAGGATTGTATTGATGTGCTGGGGGATCGGGTCATTGCCCCTTAGGGCAAGGATGGTCCGTTTGCAGATATCCGCATCATAAAATAAATACTGGTTAATAAAATAGCTTTGATAGGCATCCCCCGACCAGATCCAGCGGTCCCTCTTGATTCCGTCAATGAAGAAAATGCCGCTTGCCAGACGGAAGGTTTCCTCCGACACCTCCCATATCCTGCTGATTCTTTCGTCGGAGCAGACAAATTCACTTCTCCGGGGGAAATCCACATATTTATAATCCGCCTCCAGCTGTATTTCCTTTGCCACATCACCTTCCGGGATAAAGATATAGCGGAAGGCCCTTAGCCTTGTACGGTAAACTAATTCCGATTCAAAGGCTCCATAGAGCACGTCATTTCCTTCCGTCATCAAATGCTGCTTTAAGTAGCACAGCTCCACATCCAAAGCCTCCGCCCTGGATTCCCCATAGCATAGCGTAAGCTCCTTTACCAGCTTGGGATAACGGATGATTGTCTCCGCCGTGAGCTCCCTTCCGAAATCAAACAGGACACCACCATCTGTTTCTTCTGCTTCCACCGGTTTACATAGGGTTGATGTGTATTCAAATACCATTGGATCTTGTCCAGCCCTGGTATAATCCTTATTGTATCCTACCGGCAGCATACCGGTGGCATAATCGCTGACCTTCCAGGAGCCATCGGAGCTAATTACTGCTCCCTCGACAAATGTGCAGGGCAGACCCTCCATATTCCCAACAATAATGTCAATGGTTACGTCCTTTGCCGGGCAGGTAATCGCTTCCCCAAAGGGGTATTTCTTCTCAATCCACATCGGATAGGGCGGTCTTGTCCCATCCGGCCCCAGGGGTGGTGCCCATTTCACATTTACATGCCCCCGTCCTTTTGCAGTCACGGTAAACCTTGCTTCCTCCTTCAAGCTATAGCTATTCGAAAATTTCACACTATGCCTGCACTGAGCCAGCTTCCAATATGCCGGCCAGAAAAACCCACGCTCTTCCCTCTCCAGGTTCTGTTTCATTCCATGATAGATCTCAAAATCTCCCGGATACCAAAGCCAATTTGCCATATTGCCCTCCTTATGTTTATGACTTAACCTATTGTCATGTTTTCGCCCATTTTATATGTAGCGTTCTTTATAAATACGCCCTACCGGATTATCTAAAACTTTTCTATAGCTTCTTAAAGTATTGCCTACTATAAAATTATTGCCTATTGTAAAATTATTGCCTACCGTAAAAGTATAACAAAAAAAGTAGGGCGCTGATAGCGCCCTAACTCATATCATCTGGGTAAAATTACGCCCAAAATCAAGTTGATTAAATTTTCTTTAACTATATCGCCATAGGTATATCAAATTAATCTATCGGCGGATTGCCAAAGGATCATACCTTGAATTTCTCAACTGCCTCTACAAGAACACCCGCATGGTTGTTCAGGCTGTCTGCTGATTTATTTAAGACCTCAACAGAGGACAGCTGCTCGCCTGCCGTCTGGTTTACTGTATTTGAGGATGCTGCTATCTCCTCTAATACGGCAGAGATACTTTCGATTGCACCAAGGGTACTCACTCTGGCCTCTTCAATATTTTCAACATTTTCAGAGATCTGTCTTAAGTATACGACCAGATTTTCTACACTCTCATTGATATTCTTGTAGGACAGGGTTGTATTCTTTACCGCACTTTCCTGCAGCTGCATTACGCTTTCTGCCTGCCTTGCAGTATCTACTGCACTCTGGGTATCCTTCTGGATCCCTTCAATGATGGCCTTAATATTGTTTACGGATTCCTTGGACTGGTCCGCCAACGCCCTGATCTCACTCGCTACTACCGCAAAGCCTTTTCCGGCTTCTCCTGCCCTGGCTGCCTCTATGGATGCATTTAAGGATAGCAGGTTGGTCTGGTTCGCAATCTCGTTAATTACATTAATTATCTTATTAATCGAAGCAGATTTCTTCTCCAGGTTCTGGATCTCATCAATGATCTCTGTGGCGATCCTTGCCGTTTCCACCATCTGCTTATTCAGGTCATCCGTGGTGATAGTTCCCTGCAGGACGCTTTGCTTCGTACTCTCCGCGATCTGGCTGATTTCCTTCGTGTTATCACTAACCAGCACGATCTTCTGGGATAAATTGTCCATCTGGTTCAGGCATTCTTCCGCATCCTTCGCCTGCTGCATTACCCCTGATTCAATCTCATTCATTGCAACTGAGATTTCCTCTGTTGATTTTAAGAATTGCTTTGAAGCCCCGGTCACATTTTCGGAGGATACGGAAACTTCACTGCTTAATTGCTTCACCTGCTGGATTAAGTTCTTCATGTTAGAGAAGGTATTCTGTATCTCTTCAATCAGGATCTTAAATTCATCATTCCTCTTCATGCTAAAATCAACGGTCAAATCACCCTTTGCGGCAATCTTCAGCTTCCCAATAATAGTCTTGATTGCCCTATCGATTCCTGTAGAAATCAAAATTGCTGTTCCTATCGCCACAACAATAGAAATCAACACTATAATAACTGTAATGCTCTTAATGCTGTCAGCCTGTCCTGTAATGGTATCCTTTGGAACCAGGCCACAGATCATTGCTCCCGTGTCCCCGATTTTGGAGTACATGAACATGTAAGATTTATTCTTGTATTGGACGGAAGAGGAATCCTTTTCTTTATCAGAATCCACTGCCTTCTTATAAAAATCCTCGTTCGTGAAAACCGGTTCCGCAGCTTCAACCTGCGTATCCGCGGGCTCCCCTGTTACCTTTTTCCCCTTCTCGGTAGTATCTGCCATGATTTCTTTTCCATCCGGGGTTATTATGCTTAAGATGCCGGTCTTGTCAAACTCAAGGTTTTTCAGGACTTCCTTTACTGCGTCTATTTTTACGTCAATAATTAGAATGGCATTGGTTCCCGGTACCATCCGGACCATTCTCATCGCATATTTATCGGAGCTTACACTTAAATTCTCGTCCAAATAAGCATCGCTGCCGACCCACACGACCTTCATCTTATTTTCTTTAATATATTTTCCAAGCTCCGAATCTAAAAATCCGGCGTAAGCCTCAGGATTCGTGGTTGAAAGAGTTGATACAGGTGCATACCGGTCAGAGAGAACGAAAATGTCCCCGATAAACTTATCCGTCATCTTCTTCGCCGTGAACCCGTTATTGATATCTGTCAGCATGGAGCTTTTCTCGATAACATCACTATCGTAAAATCCCACAAAATATTTCTTAATACTGGCATCATTACTATACTGGTTTCCTGTTGCCTTAATGGAATCAAAGCCAAACTGCAGATAGCTTCCCGCCATATCCAAAGCCTGGCTGGTCGACTTTTCATAGCTGCTCGTAATACCCTCGGAGGCCTTTAAAAAGGATACCACGCCAAGTATTATGATAAATGCAACCGGAACCATAAAAGAAGCTATCAGGCGAACACGGATCGTCCTGAATAGCTTATTATCCGACAGCTTATGCAGCCACTGTCTTCCTTTCCCTGTCATTCGTTTGTTCCCAAGCCCCCGGACAGACCTTCCCAATTTGCCCAGCACATTGCCTGTTTTCTTCATTGTTCATCCTCCTTGTTTCTTATGGTTCTAAGTGAACCCCTCTTCCCCTTCGTAAAACATTGTTCCCGATTCATGTGGATCTTCCAGCATCAATAGCCATGTACCCCATAGCTGTAAAGACTATACCCAGAGACATATCCTGGGATATATCCTGGGACATATCTTAGGATATACCTTAAGATCTGTCCTTAATACCTTCCTGCTGTCTGCTTCGAAGAAGTCTTCTAGTCAGTATTTAGTCATATTCTATAGTAATTCTCCTAAAAAAGCAATACGTTTTTGTAAATGTTTTCCATATTTTCCATAGAAAACCAACTTATTATTTTACGAAATTTACTAATTATTTTTGTGCATATTATCCCTGCACACTTTTAGATGCATCAATTTGAACAAATATTTACATCATAAGTAAGCAAAAGCTACAATACTTCTTACTAAATGTGGCAGCACTTTAATTAGCTGCTTCTTCTGTCTCAGGCTAAAAGACTATCGATTAATACTATTATCAAATTTATTCAATATACTATCTCATTTTTTGACGATCACGACACCATTTCTTCTATTATATAACATTTTTTATACATTTTCAACAAAAACTAATTATAGTTCCAACATACTACTTTAATAAGGTTAAGCTGCTTCCATCCGGCCGCTTCGTTATGACTATCTTCTTATCGATGCGTTCCTTCAGCTCACCCACATGGGAGATGATCCCTACCAGCCGGTTACCGGTTGTCAGTGTATTCAGCGTCTCAATGGCCTGCTCCAGGGAATTGCTGTCCAGGGAACCAAAGCCCTCATCTATGAACATAGCATCCACCTGGATACCTCCGGCAAAGCTCTGAATTACATCTGACAGCCCTAAGGCAAGTGACAGGGCGGCCTTAAAGGATTCTCCTCCTGATAAGGACTTAATGGAGCGGGGCTTACCCGTATAATAATCCATAACCTCAAGCTCAAGCCCTGCAGAGCTCCTCAGGTTCGTCGGATCCTCTTTCCTGCGCAGTGCAAACTGGCTGTTCGTCATCCTATAGAGGCGTTTATTCGCCTCATTAATAATACTGTTAAAATAAAATGCCTGTACATACTGTTCGAAGGCCAGCTTTGCTTTTCCCGCGAGCTCCCCGTTTGCCGTCCTGGACAGCTCATTCACCATAAGGAATTCCTTTCTGAGGCCTTCCTGCTGTCCATAGGTTTCCCGTGTATTTTTAAGAATTTCCTCATTGATCCTGCATCTGCCAAATATCTTTTGCAGCCTGACCTCACTTTCCTGCTTTTCCCGGTCAAGCTCCGCCTGCTCCTTCTCAAGGGTGGCCAGATCCTTACTTTCCTTTCCCTTGATCTCCAGTGACAGGCGCTTCACATCCTGCTCCAGGCTGCTGCGCTGTTTTTGGTAGCTGTTAAGCGCTTCCTGCTTTCTTTCCAGCTCCTCCTCCGTCATTAAGCTTTCCTTATATTGCTCCATACCGGCAAAGCCGCAGGCTCTGATCTTCTGTACCAGATTTCCTTCTGCCTCAGCTAGTTCCCCTGATTTCTCACTTTGGTTCGCTTGCGTTTCCTTAAGCACGGCCTTTAGCTTCCCGAGGGACGATTCGCAGCTGCGGAAGCTTTCCTCTGCTTGTGCCAGCTCCTTCTGCAGCCTGGCACATTTCTCCCGGTCAGCCTCCAAGGCCTGCTCTGCTTCTCTCTTCGTGGGATATAACAGGCCCCTGCGCATAGCCGTCAACTGTCCTTCCAGCATGCTAAGCTGGTTCATCACAGCTGCTTTTTCCTCCGCTTTCCCCTGGAACAGCTTCTCCTGCTGCTCTAATTCCTCACGTATGCCCTGGAGCCTTGCCGCGCATTGCTCCTTTTGCTTAAGTTTTTCCCGCAGGCTCAGGACCTTACCACGCAGCTTCCTTTCAGCTTCTTCCTCTGCCTCCAGCTTGTCCTTAACCTGGTTATGGATATGTTCCAGGGAGGTCATCGCTTCTGGGGAATTATCCGCTTCCCATAAAATGTCCGCTTTTGGTAAAATGTTCGCTTCTGATAAAATGCCAGCTTCTGATAAAATATCTGCTTCTGATAAAATGCCAGCTCCTGATAGAATATCCGCTTCTGATAAAATGCCAGCTCCTGATAGAATATCCGCTTCCCTGGTAGCTGCTGCTTCCAGCCCAAATGCTTCTGCCGCTTCCCTTTGAAGCCGGCTTTGCAGCAGCTCCAGCTTCGTCAGCTGGGTCTTACAATTGCTGCTGGCCTCCGCCATCTCTTTTTGCAGCTGCTCCCTCCGGGCGCCAGCTTGCTTTAGCTGTTCTTCATCCGGAGCTTCACCCGTAAGCGCTGCCTTCCGGGGATGCTCCTTTGAACCGCAGACGGGACAGGGCTGTCCCTCTGCCAGCTTTTCTGCCATGATTCCTGCCTGTTCACTTAAGAACTGGTTTTCCAGCTTAAGATATCTGTCGTTCTGATCTATGTACTGCAGCTGTGCTTTTGTAAACCTTAGCTGAAGCTGCTCCAGCCGTGCCCGCTCTGATAGAAGCTCCCCATATTGTACGAGGATTTCCTCGTATTTCCCAATAGATTTTTGCTTTTGCTCCAGCTGGTTGCTATAGGATATCAGGTCACGGTCGACACTTAAGAGCTCCTCCTGCTCCTTCGTCTTCCCTTCACGCTCTGCCAACAGCTTTCTGCTTTGTATTTCAAGCTCTCCAAGCTCCTTTTCCAGCTGGCTCTTCACCAGAGAAGCTTTTTTATTGCTCAACTCCAATTCATCAACGGCATCATATTTTGTCCAGTCATCCTCCTGGCGCTTGATTTTGATATTCAGGGCATCGATTTCCGGCCTCGCTGCCTCTTTCTCTGCCAATGCCTGCTTAAAGGCGGAAAGCTCCTTTGTCAGCCTGTCCTCCTCCTGTTGCTGCTGCGCAATTGCGGTATTTAATTTTTGAAGCTCTGCACCGGTACGGAGAAATATCTCCTCGACAGGCTTTACTGTATATAAAGCCTTCCTGCCCTGCCGGATCAAATTTTCCAATTGCCCCATATCCGCTTCACGGGCCAGCAAGGCCTGGTATTGCTCTTCTGCCCCTTGAAGGTCCAGAAAGGCTTGGTTGATTCGCTGGGCAGTTGTATATTCCGCCGTCTTCTCCTTTATTTTCCCTGAAAGGATATGGTCCGCCGCCTGCTCCTGCCCATATAGCACCATATCCCTCTGGATAATGGCAGCCAGCAGCTCCAGAATTTTATCTACCTGGTTGATATCCGGGCTGGACTTCCATTCCTTTATCGTTACGGAAGAAGAATCCTCCCCTTCACAGCTGATCCCGTTCAGAAATTGCAGGATGCTTTTATCCAGATCCTCACAGCGGTATCTCAAATTATTTGACATTACTTTTAATTTCTTCTGTATCTCTTCAAAAATCTGCGTTCCGAAGACTTTTCTAAAGATAACGCCCCGCTCATTACTGTCCGCCGTCAAAAGCTGAAGGAATTCTCCCTGGGCAATCATGGCAATCTGCTTATATTGCCTCCAATCAATGCCCAGTAAATCAACGATTGCCGCAGTAACCCTGGAGCTTCCCGCAATGACGGAGCCGTCCGGCATAACCAGCGTTGCATCCGCCTTTTCCATTGTTGTCCCGCTGCTTTTCCTCTTGCTTCTCTCATAGGCAGGGTTTCTCGTGACCTGGTAATTTTTCCCTTTGTGTAGAAAGATTAATTCTACAAATGTCTTCTCCTCAGGAGCAGCATAATCACTTCGGAAGCAATCGGGCGTGCGGTTCTCACCGCTGGCATTTCCAAATAGGGCAAAGGATATTGCGTCAAAAACAGTCGTCTTCCCTGCTCCCGTATCTCCGGTCAATAAAAACAAACCACTTTCCCCAAATTCCCCAAAAGGGATTTCAACCCTTTCACAGAAGGGTCCAAAGGCATTCATCACAAGCTGAACCGGCTTCATACTCTTCCCTCCGAATCCTTTAAAAGCTTTACCATAATCTCTCTTTGCCCCTCGGATAGAGGGATATTATTCTGGTTCCTAAAAAACTCTTCAAACAATTCCAGGGGCGTCTTCTGCTCCACAGCCTCTGCCGCCAGCTTAAGGCTCTCCTGATAGACGGATTTGCTGTTTTCGAAATCCAGCCGCATAATATTCGGATAGACACTGCGCAATTTGCCAATGGCATCATAAAGCTCCTCTTCATCCGTAAGTATGGCATGGATATAATCCAGGGTATTTGCCTGACTGTAGAACTTACTGTCTGTCAGCGCGGCAATCGGCCCCTTGATACGGCGCATATCCCTGATTGGAACCAGCGGCAGCTTTGTTATCCCAAGGCTTCCTTTTTCTTTTAACTCGACCACCGTGACACCCTTCACCTGGTTGACCTCCGAAAAAGAATATTTCAGTGGAGAACCGGAATAACGGACCGTATCCCTTCCTATCCTCTGCGCTCCATGGAGATGCCCCAGGGCCACATAGTCAAAAGCTTCAAAAACTGAAGCATCAACATTGTCCAGCCCCCCAACAGACACCTGCTCAGAATCACAGCGCTCCGGCTGGAGCTCACCGCTTGTGACAAATTGATGCGCCACGAGGATATTCCTCTGGCTGCTGTCCACCTCACAATTTTCCAGCACCTGTGCCACCGCTTCCTGATATGTATTGACGCCGGGGAAAAAACGGTTTACCATGGATGGCTTAACGAAGGGGAGCAGATAAATGTTCACCTCTCCCAGCTCATCCTGCAGGGTCACCTTCTCCAATTCCCCCCGGAAGGTGCCCACAATGTGGATCCCGCTTTTTTCCAGGATTCTTCCCCCATAATTAATACGCTCACTGGAATCATGGTTCCCACTGATAATAAATATATTTGTCCCAGTTCCATGCAGCCTGGTCAGGAAGCTGTCAAATAAAGCTACTCCCTCTTCCGTCGGGATACTTTTATCATAGATATCCCCCGCAATCAGGACACCCTCAGGCCTTTGCCCATCGACCAGCTCCAGGATCTGATCCAGGATATATTCCTGGTCTTCAATCATGGAAAATTCGTTTACTCTTTTACCTATATGTAAATCGGCTATATGGAATAGTTTTATAGCAATGGCCTCCTTTGTCTTATGAGGTAACTTCTCATAACCTATATATTTATATTACCGAATCAAAACCCGTGATTCAATAATCATGATACATAACGCAAAAAAGCTGCGCCTTATGTAAAGTTAAAAAGTAACTTCCCACAACTAATATTTTAACATTTAATTTTATTTTATCAAGAATACACACCTTACCTGACAAAAGAGCAAGGTAATTAGCCCTATTTTCACAATCTCCTCTATACATTTCCCAAAATATCCATTAAAATCCTATATATCAACAAAATATGATGTCCGGTTCAGTAAACTGTTATTAATTATGTATTTTTAATCGTTCTGGTAAAGTAATTGAAAGGTAATAATGTAACTATTACTGACAGAACGCCAGAATATTTCACAAAATATAAGAAAGTGGGGCTTATAAAGAAATGAAACATTTGGATACCGAAACGCAGCTAACATTCAATATTACAAATGATTTAACTTCTAATGAGACTATTTCTCCTATCCTTGAACCATGGTCTAATCTTACCTCATACAACCATCCTCCGGTTAAAACCTTGCTACCTGTTCCGAAAACTCATGCCCCCGGCATGCATCACTTTACCGTTTCTGCCCAAAAGCTGTTATATAACGGCAACAGACAGCATACTTATACCATGATTATCTTTGATGTCACAATGCTTGGAGAAACCAGTGAAGCCTGCAGTTTATATGCCTTCCGCTATCTGATCACCTATGTGGATACCGTATTAAAGAAATACATTGCAAAGCCAGACCTGTTCTGCCAGATGAACCATAATACCTTTGCCATTCTGGTTGAGAATTATAAATCTGTCGATATCGCACTCCTTGCCATCAGCCTTATGGAGGAGGCCAGCCAATTCGATCCTGATTTAAAGGTTAAATTAACCTTTGGAACCTGTCTCTCCAACCAGCCGGACACGGACATCACAGCCCTATACCGCCAGGCATTTTACGCAAAAAATACGATCAAGGATCAGAACCATCATATATTGGCAGACTACAACGAAATAGAATCCAACAAAATAGCAGCAACCTCCCCAAAAACCTGAGGAGGTTGTTTTCTTATCTTATAAAATTGGTGGCTACCCTCTCTTCCTTTTGTGGGAGGCCGATCCCGGCTTCCTTTCCCGCTTGGATGGATTTTAGCAGCCAGGCCATATTTCTGCCCAGCACTCTCATAACCTGCATCCCCTCCAGATCCTGCCTTACCTCCTCCGGCGTATTGCCATGGACCATGTTCCAATACTGGGAAGATACTACAGGCATGTTGGAGATTGTAAAGTATTTATTTAACTGCTCAAAGGCAGCAGTGGAGCCACCACGGCGGCAGCTAACGATGGCAGCGCCCGGTTTATATGCAAGAGCTCTGCCGCTTGCGTAAAAAAGTCTGTCTAAAAAGGAGGTCACTGCCCCGGAAGCTGCTGCATAATGAACCGGGGAACCTACAATAATACCATCGAATTCTTTCACTCTTTCAATTCCGACATTAACAATATCATCATTAAATATGCACCTATTGGTGGTACTACATCCTCCACAGCCGGTGCAGCCCCGGATCGGATCCTTACCCAGCTGGAATATCTCCGTCCCAATATTCTCTTTTTCTAATTCTCCAGCTATTTCGCACAATGCCGTATAAGTACATCCCTTTGCCCGGGGGCTTCCGTTAATTAGTAAGACCTTCATTTTTTACACCTCTCACTTTCCTGGTAAGTTATCAGACTTTATTATACAACATAATTACCGGAAATGATAGAAGAGAAGCCCCTATCCACAATCAAATATTCTATCAATACTTATTCTGTCAATACTTATTCTTCCAATACTTATTCTGCCGATACTTATTCTGCCGATATTTATTCTGCCGGTCTATCTCCTAATCGAAAAAGACTTCCTTCCCTGTCTCAGCTGATTGATAAATTGCCTCCAGAATTTGGGTAACAACAAATGCCTGCTCCGGTTTTACAAGAGGCTCCGTATTATTTACGATAGCTTCCAGCCACTGCTTCGCTTCCAGCACTCCCTCCGTCATTGCCTTGCCGCTGAAATAAGCAACCGCGCCACCCGGTGAGAAATGCTCTTCTGTCAATTTGCCATGATGTCCCCTATTATAGACCAGCTTATCTTCTTTATCCCTCACGCTCATGCCGGAACGGATTTCTGCTCCTGCTTTTGTTCCGCACAAGGTCGTAGCTGCTTCCTTTGCGCCCAACATATTTAATGCCCAGGAGCTTTCCAGATATATGGTGGCCCCATTTTCCATCTTAATAAAACCAAAAGCAGAATCCTCCACTTCGTAGGCTGCCGGATCCCAGGGTCCAAAAATATTGCTCTCTGCCGCCTCCGCAAGATGTCCCAGCTTATAGAATACGGAGCCTACAACAGACTTCGGCTTATAGTTATTCATCGTCCAAAGCGTCATATCAAGTGCATGTGTCCCAATATCAATCAACGGACCTCCGCCCTGTAAGGATTTATCCGGGAACACTCCCCAGGTCGGAACAGCGCGTCTTCGGATGGCATGTGCTTTTGCAAAGTAGATATCGCCAAGCTCACCCTCCTCGCATGCCTTATGTAATGCCTGGACCTCCTGACGGAAACGGTTTTGATAACCGATGGTAAACTGCCTGCCGGATTTTTTCCACGCATCCATCATCATTTTAGCCGCCTCTGTGCTATGCGCCATGGGTTTTTCACATAATACATGCTTCCCTGCCTCAAATGCTGCTACGGTGGCAGGACAGTGCACCACATTTGGGGTTAATACATGAACCAAATCAATCGCTTCATCCTTCAGCATTTCATTATAATCCGTGTATACCTTTGCTTCTTCCGTACCGAATTCCTTAGCCGCTTGAATTGCCCGTTCCTCCACGATATCGCAGAAAGCCACCAGCTCGCATAATTCGGGTAAATCCTTTAAGGACGGAAAATGCTTGTTAAAAGCAATTCCTCCGCACCCAATAAAACCAATTTGTATTTTTCCGTTTTTCATTAGCCTTTCCTCCATTATTTTATTATTCAAAATCAACTGATTTTCTTAACTCAGCTGATTTTCTTGCAGCTTCCATTACTTGCAACACCCTTCTTACCTGCTCCGGCTTTACGGTTAATTCCTCTGTTTCATTTATGGCTCCGATGATATTCCGGAAGAAATCATTCCAGTCGTTGTGCTGCCTTTGTATCTCCGGCAGCTCCTCCGTATATACCACCTCTTCCGCTTTTGTTGAAAAGGTTCTTGTAGGTCCCGCATCTAAATTCTTTACTGTTTCCGGCAAAGCTTTTCTCATCTCACCCGCCCGGTAGATAGCTCCCGCATCTGCCTTTATATTTTCCACAACCATGGTTCCTGTATCACCGGACACGTACCAACGTGGCTGATTCTTCAACAGGAAGGTTCCAAGCTCTATCTCAGCCGCCAGACCATTTTCAAAGTAAAGCAGAATTCTAAAATAGTCATCCACCTCTTCATTGACCGCAGATTTCATATCCGCACAGATTTGTGTTATCCTGCCCGGGATTAAATCTAGCATCTGGTCAATCAGATGTACCCCCCAGTCATACAGCATACCTCCCCCGTATTGTTGGAACCTGTGCCAGTCGTGCATTTTTCCAAACACACCGTAAAGGCTTGATTTGACCATATATATTTTTCCCAATCTATTTTCATCCATTGCTTTTTTAACTATGGAATAGTCACGGTCCCACCGCCGGTTTTGATCAACCGTAAAGAAAACTCCGTTCTGCCGGGCTGCTTCATACATTTGGTCAAATTCAGATACATTGAGGGCACAAGGCTTTTCTACAATAATATTCTTCCTCGCATATGCCGCATCAATTGAAATCTGCCGGTGCAGGTGGTTCGGTACGGAAATCATAACCCACTCCACCTCTCCATCTAACAGCAGCTCTTTATAATCCCCATAGCGCTTGATCCCTTCCGGAACCTTCTCCAGCTGTTTTAAATCCGGATCGCATACAGCCACAACCTCCACTTCGTCCATGGTGCCCGCATGGTTATTATGCCACTGTCCCATGAAACCATATCCAATAATGCCTATTTTTAATTTTTTCATTCCGCTCACCTCACATTTACGACAATTGTATTTATCATAATTACAGTTTACCGTTGACTTTCATTGTTGATATATGTATTATCCCATTCTCACCTTTTTTGCTCTATGGCGCTTCTTTAGATATCATACGCATATCTTTACATATAAAAAGGGGGCAGGATCCTGAGATATTCTCTCATTCCTCTGCGCCCTTTCCTGTTATCTTTCTATATACTATTGGCTGCAACTCAGTATTGCATCCACATCTAGGGATTTCTTAAGCCAAACCGCTTTCCCCTCCATTTTGCTATAGTAATTCCTTGCCCGAGATCCCGGGTTCTGTCATGGAATAAGGATCCAATATAACATCAAGGTTCTCTTTGGACAGCAGCCCCTCCCTTAAGATAAGATCTTTGACAGATGCTCCGGTTTTAATTGCTTCCTTTGCCAGGATTGCTGCTTTGTCATAGCCTACATGGGGACAAATTGCCGTTATAATACCCACGCTGTTCTCAACCATAGCCCTGCAGCGCTCTACATTTGCCGTAATTCCTGTAATACAATTATCCACCAAAGTGCTCACCGCATAGGACAGGGTTTCAATGGATTGGAACAGATTATAGAAAATAATCGGCTCAAAAGCGTTCAGCTCCAGCTGCCCGGCCTCGGTTGCCATGGCGATGGTCATATCGTTACCAATGATGTTAAATGCTACTTGATTCACCACCTCCGGTATTACCGGATTAACCTTTCCGGGCATGATGGAGGAACCATTTTGCTTTTCCGGAAGATTGATTTCCCCTAATCCGGTTCTGGGTCCTGAGGACATCAGCCTTAAATCATTGGACATTTTAGAGAGATTCACTGCGCATGCCTTCACCACTCCTGAAACAAAGGTATATCCATCCAGGTTCTGCGTTGCATCAATCAGATCATATGCCTGTATTAATGGTAATCCTGATATTAAGGCAATGTTTTTTACTACATTCTTACAATAATGGAGGTCTGCATTTAAACCTGTTCCAATTGCTGTTCCCCCAAGATTTAAGCAGCCCATCTCCAGCTTTGCATTCTCAAACCGTGTAATGTCCCTGCGGACTGCCGCACTATAAGCTTTAAATTCCTGTCCCAGGCGTATGGGAACTGCATCCTGCAGCTGTGTTCTCCCCATCTTAATGACACCGTCAAATTCTTCAGACTTTTCAACTAGTGCCTGATATAAACGCTCCAGCTGCCTCCCCGCCCTGTTCAATAGCTTTAAGGCCGTCATTCTTCCGCAAGACGGGAAAACATCATTCGTTGACTGCCCATAGTTCACATGGTCGTTAGGATTTACGATGGAATAATTCCCCTTTTCTCCTCCCAATAGCTCAATTGCACGGTTGGCAATTACTTCATTTGCATTCATGTTTAATGAGGTTCCGGCTCCACCCTGGATCGGGTCAACAATAAACTGGTCATGCATTTTGCCTGCTATAATTTCATCGCAGGCCTTCACAATTGCATCGGCTCTTTTTTTATCCAGATGCCCTACCTCAAAGTTTGTGATTGCTGCAGCTTTTTTAATCTGCGCAACACTTTTAATCAGCTCCGGGTGCATATTCATTCCGGTAATATAGAAATTTTCAGCAGCACGCAAGGTCTGCACCCCATAATATACATCCAGGGGAATTTCTTTCATCCCTATGGAGTCATGCTCCATTCTAACTTTATCTTCTTTCTCCTTAACCATCCTACCCATCTTCTCCTTTTATTTATTTGAGCTACTCCAGAGCCTCCCCGACACGCCCATTATTGTTGATTTTTTTGCATATCTGGCAAATATCCATCTCACACAGCTTCCTGCAAGGAACTTCCAAGATCACTCGTATTTTTATCTTGCTTTTATTATAGATACCATCTATCATAGAATCAAATATATATATGTCTATAATAATTATAAATTTTTATTTATATCAGGAGGTATCTTATGTTCCAAGGAAAGGAATACGTTTACGAAGTATACAAGACAAAAAGCTTTTCAAAGGCTGCCGCAAATCTATACATTTCCCAGCCCTCCTTAAGTGCAACCATAAAAAAAATAGAGCACCGGCTTGGAGCCCCTATCTTTGACCGCAGTACCAGTCCCATTCAGCTTACGGAGTGCGGGCTTAAATATATACAGTATATTGAACATATTATGGATATGGAAAATGAATTTGAATATCATCTAAATAACTTAGCTGAGCTCCGTACTGGCACTCTTACCATCGGTGGCAGCAACCTGTTTTCGTCCTATATCCTACCTCCCCTGCTGACCCGGTTTATGAAACGGTTTCCTCAGATCCAGGTGAATATGGTCGAAGCAAATACAAAATCCTTAGAGAAGGAGCTCTTAGCCGGAAACCTTGATTTTATTATTGATAATTATCAATTTCCGGATACTATTTTTGACCGTCATCCTTTTTGCAGGGAGCACATAATATTAGCCGTTCCTGCTAATTTTGCTTCAAATAATCTCCTAAAGGAAAAGCAGCTCTCTGCAAAGGATATCAGCAGCAATAAGCACCTGGAGCCTGCCACGCCCACTGTTTCATTGCATGAATTCCGGGATGATCCCTTTGTCCTCCTCCGTCCCGGCAATGATACCCGGGAGCGTTCTGAGAACTTATTTAAAACTGCCAATCTCACACCGAGAATCATGTTAGAATTAGACCAACAGGTTACAGCATACCATGTGGCATGTTACGGAATGGGTATTACCTTTGTGTCCGATACCCTAATCAAGCAAGTACCTATTGACTACCGGATTACCTACTATAAGCTGGATGAAGCTATTACAGAACGGAATATTTATTTTTATCACAAGCATACCAGATACATTACGCGAGCCATGGAAGAATTCCTTAAGCTATCCTCTCCCACCGTAGCTGACAGCTAAGAGCTGCCGCAAAGAAATAGGACCTGTGCCGACATCACCATAGGCACAAGTCCATAGCTATACTTTTAGTTTTCTCCATTTCTTACTTATGGAATATTTTTAACCGGATTGTCTTTCATATTGGCTTCACGGAAACGGAGGTTCCATAAAGTAAAATAAATAAACGCAGCCACCAGCGGAATGATACTGAACAGATACATAGAGCCATACCCAAGGCTTTGTGCAACGATCCCTCCAAGCATAGGCCCTACCGCCTGCCCCAGATCACCTCCAATATACATGGTGCTGCAGGCAATGCCGCGTTTGTCCGGTTCAACGATCCTTAAAGCTTCTGTCTGCAAGGCCGGCTGGGACATTCCCTGGGCAAAGGCTTTGACAATAGCAGCAATAATTAATAAAAACAAATTACTAGAGCCTGCGATCAGAAGTAACGTCAGCACCCCACAAGCAAATGCCGGATACAAATTCTTCTTTAATGACCACCGGTTCATCTTCCTTGCCATTAATATCCTTGAAAGGATTAATACAATGGCATTGATTGCGAAATACCAGCCAACTCCCTGAATTCCTCTTTCCGTTGCGAATACAACAATATAAGTGCTTATCACCCCATTGAGCATGGTAAAGGATGCATTTACTCCACTTAAGCCAATTAGCTTTGTTTCAACCATTTGATTTGGCAATAGTATTTTCTTTACCTCTTTTTTAATCTCATTTCTCTGATACTCATAAGGCAGCACCATCGCAGTAACCGCCGCTACCATCAGCATAGCCGTACTAATAATCATACAAATCCGATATCCATAAGCACTGCTCATCCATATCCCCAGGGAAGGGCCGATTGCTAAAGCCGCCACAGAGATGACCCCATAATAGCTGACCGCTTCCCCGATTCTTTCCTCCGGCACACAATCACTTACCAATACAAGGCTGGCGGTGCTTGATATCCCAAAGGAAATTCCATGGATTCCCCGAAACAGTAAAATCAATGGTATGCTGGGAATCAAGGAATACAGGCATAGGGATATTGCCATCAGAAAAGTAAATACCGCCAGCAGTCTTTTTCTATTCATGGTATCGGACATAATCCCGCTGACCGGCCTGGAAAATAGGGATGTAAATGCAAATAGCCCGGCAACCACCCCGCATACCGACACACTGGCTCCAAGTGTCTCCATATAACCGGTTAAGACAGGAGTAACCATATCATAGCTCAACCAACTGAAAAAACTAACGATACATAGTAAAATATACTGTTTTCCCAAGAGAGTCCCTGACTTTTTCATTACTCCCACGAAATACCGCTAAATTTACGGAAACCTTCCATACTGCGTTTAATGCTCTCTAATTGATCCAGCTTTGTGGCATCCTGCTCCAAAATAATATACTCAACACTTCCAAGTGTGGTGGCCGTAT
>JARKQP010000777.1 GCA_029974875.1 Mobilitalea sp. | reverse complement strand
GCCTTTGGCGTATCGGCAGCCATCGGGATCGGCTTTGGATATGCACCTGCCAGCAAGGCAGCAAAGTTAAACCCCATTGATGCCTTAAGGAGTGAATAAAATTTCAAAAGCCCCCGGGACGGCAGTAAAAAGAAATCTTTTAGCTGCCTACCCGGGGGCTATTTCATTAAAGGTCGGTATACGTTACTTTTATTCCTACTTTTATTCTTGCTTTTATTCATGCCTTTATTCACGGCCTTGATTCATATCTTTACTCATACCTTTACTCATATCCTTACCCATTCCTTTATTCATACCTTTACTCATAGCCTTGCCTACTGTCCCATTCCAATCAGCTCCAGCATCTGCTTCGTATGCTCCCCGAAGATCCCTTCCCCATACACCAGCTGCAGGAACCAGGAGGAATGTCCCAGCATGTTTGCCTCAATCAGAACAGGATTATTATTTTTGTCAATTGTAAAGTCCCAGGTAATGAATTTCGTATGGGGTGTCTTCTTATGGCAGAACTGGGCACATTCAATGATTTTGGGGACGCCCGGAATTTCAACGTCTTCAAATACCACCCCGCTGTCCGGATGGACCGTATAGCGCTCCCCTCCGGAGCTATAAGCTTCCCTTCTCAGCCGTCCGTCATTTTCCACCCCAATATAAAGCTCATGATCCATCCCGCTCCCGTTGCATCCCAGCCTTAACACCAGGGGTGTATGGTATAGCTTATCCCCCAGGATATAGGTCATAATCCGAAAGATATTTAAGGATTTATCATAGATGGCGCTCAGCTCCCCACAATTTGTGACACATTCCTGGACGATATAATTCTCCCCAAACCGGTCAAACAGCTCTCCGATCTCCTCCTTGCCAAGGCCGGATTCCTTCCTCGCTTCCCTGACATCCTTTCCGGAACCGGCATTGACCGTCGGCTTTATGATAAAGCCGGCATTCCGGCTCCAATACTCCACATAACCAATGGCCAGATTCCGGTTAATAATGTTGCGGTTCCCGTCGTAATAGATCCCTGAGCAGTTCAGTGCGATTGTTTTTGGAAACTTAAGCCCGGGGACAGAGGCATACAGGATTTCTGCCAGGCTTTTATCCTGGAGTACAGTGCAGATATCATGGGGGCAGAGCGCAGGCTCCAGCTTTGCGGAAAATAAGATATCAGGGAAATAATCCTTGTTATACCTTCCGGTATAGGCCTGATAGAGACGGTGCCATTTGTTGCTGACCCTATTCCCATAGATCCCCCGGATTTCCTTCTGCTGCTCCGCAGTCAGCCGGATCTCCTTCCACAGATGCTTTTTTGCAACCAGGGCGGCCTTTTCATGCCTATAAATATGAATATAAAGGTATCCGCTCTCCAGCGCCGCCAATAAATGCTTTATAAACTGCTTCATATGATACTCCCCGCCTCTTTCCCTTGGTATTTTCCTTAAAGCTTAAACACTTTCCCAATCCTGCCTTATCTTATGTGTATTTATGTTGCGGTGAAGGCAATACGGATCACTTTACACCCTCTTCAATTCTATGTTTG
>JARKQP010000771.1 GCA_029974875.1 Mobilitalea sp. | reverse complement strand
GCTCCATGGAAAATCCCCGTATGAATATATGAACCGGCTCATAGAGCAGAGCCCGGTAGGCTCTAATGGAATCATATTCCTGCCCTATCTGCTGGGGGAGCGTGCCCCCAGATGGAACCCGGATGCCAGGGGAGCCTTTATCGGGTTGAAATCTGAAAGCCAGCGGGGGGATATCTTAAGGAGTGTATTGGAGGGTGTTACGATGAACCTTTCCATCATCCTGGAAATCCTGCGCAAGCAGGTAGAGATCAAGGAGATACTTGCCATCGGCGGCGGGGCAAAGGGCGAGGTGTGGCGCCAGATTATGGCAGACATTTATGATGCCAAAATCCTTGTTCCCACCCTCCTGGAGGAAGCTGGCTCCATGGGAGCCGCCGTAACCGGGGGCGTGGGTGTCGGCCTGTTCAAGGATTTTACGGTTATTGATAAGTTCCTGGAGGTTAACACGGTCCAGCTGCCGAACCAAGCCTCAGTGGCAGCATACCAGCCGGTGAAGGAATTGTTTGATGAGTGCTATTTTGCGCTGGAAAAGGTCTTTACAAAGATGCAATAGCAGCAAGGAGGGATGTATTTGTGAAATATGGAATTTATTTTGCCTATTGGGAAAAGAGCTGGGATGTTGACTATGTAAAATATATTTCAAAGGTAAAGGAGCTGGGCTTTGATATCCTGGAGATATCCTGTGCAGCCTTAAAGGAAGCAACCAAGGAGGAGCTGCTCCGGGTGAAGGGGATGGCAGAGGAGCATGGAGTTACCCTGACGGCTGGGTATGGGCCGTCAGCCAGTGAGAATCTGGCCTCCGAAGATCCGGCCATAGTAAAGAATGCGGTTTCATTTTACACAGATATCCTGAAAAAGCTGGAGCTGCTGAATATACATACCATCGGTGGAGGAATCTACTCCTATTGGCCGGTGGATTACAGCAGGCCTATCGATAAGGCAGGAGATTGGGACAGAAGCGTTAAAAATGTAAGGACGGTTGCAAGGGTTGCGGATGACCTGGGAATTGATTATTGCCTGGAGGTTTTAAACCGCTTTGAGGGTTATCTGCTGAATACGGCAGAAGAGGCAAAGCAGTTTGTTGAAGAGGTTGATGTGCCCAGCGCTAAAATCATGCTGGATACCTTCCACATGAATATAGAAGAGGACAGCATGGCTGCAGCGGTCCGGCTGGCAGGTGATAAGCTGGGACATTTCCATGTGGGTGAAAACAACAGGAGGCTTCCTGGCAAAGGCGGCCTGCCCTGGTATCATATCGGAGAAACATTACGTGACATCGGTTATGATAAAGCAATCGTTATGGAGCCTTTTGTAATGAGTGGAGGGAAGGTAGGCTCGGATATTAAGGTATGGCGTGACCTTAGTAAGGGAGCATCCCTGGAACAGTTGGATATGGATGCCGCGAATTCAGTGGATTTTTTAAGGTATGTTTTTAGCGGATCCTATTCAGGGCAGTGACCCATCGGACTTGTCTGGATTTGCTTATACGGATATCCCCAAAGCCCCAGTGCAGTATTTTGCATTTGGGGCTTAAGTTATGCGGGAAATCTTGTCGCAAAGCTTCAAAGTCCACATATTTTAATATTACAGGAACAAATTTCAGTTCCTATAATTGGTGTGCCCCAGGGCACACTTTGCAGGGCGCGAAAAGTAGCGCCTTTTATCAGTATTAAGATAGGAAAGGGGTTAATTATGGAAAATAGTTATCGTATGCCGCTCATTGGAGACAAGGCACCTGAATTCCATGCGGTTACAACGCAGGGAGATATCAATTTTCCTAAAGATTATCACGGCAGGTGGGTCGTGTTTTTTAGCCATCCGGCAGATTTTACACCGGTTTGTACGACGGAATTCATCACCTTTGCTTCAATGATAAATGAATTTAATGCATTAGGTACGGAGCTGGTCGGCTTGTCCATCGATTCCATTTATTCACACATAGCCTGGCTGAGAAGAATTAAGGAGCTTGCCTGGAAGGATATGAAGCATGTGGAGGTAACCTTTCCCCTGGTTGCCGATATATCCATGGAGATAGCCAAAAAATATGGCATGCTGCATCCGGGTTCCTCCGGAACCCAGACGGTACGCTCGGTTTTCATTATAGATCCGGAGGGCACCATAAGGGCAATTCTTCATTATCCGGCTTCCACCGGACGGAATATCCACGAGATTAAGCGCATGCTTATTGCATTGCAGCAAGCAGACAGCGAAAATATTGCGACCCCTGCAAACTGGCTCCCCTGTGAGGATGTGATCCTTCCGCCGCCAGGAACCTGTGGGGCAGCAAATGAGCGGTCACAGCATGTGAAGGAGGATATCTACTGCGTTGACTGGTTCCTGTGCTTTCAGCAGACGGATTGCGCCGCCTATAGGAAGGCCTCCGAGCCGGAAGTCCTGCCCTACCCGTCCGCTTATCCGGTAAAGAGATACCCGCAGCAAAGCTAAAAAGGTTATGGAAAAGTTCAATTGCTATGTGCCAAAACTGACAGCCGTTAACTTTGGTAAGGAAAGTGCTGCAAAATTCTGTTGCAGCACTTTCTTATGCCACATACTGTTAATCATTATTGAACAATGGGAAAGAGTGTGATAAAATGAGCAAAACTAAAGACTCACAAGGGGTGGCCCTGCACCCGGAAGGCTGGCAGGACTATTAGTTGGGAGTACTTTAAAGGACAAAATAGGACAAGGGGAGAGAATGTTTTGAAAAATAGCTTGAAAAAAAATGTAGGCGCCAAAGCGGCGTTATTTGGAGCGGCACTGATTTGGGGAAGCTCCTTTCTTGTAGTAAAGAATTCTATGGATATGATGCAGCCCCATATGCTTTTGGCGTTTCGTTTTACCGCCGGCTGCCTTTTGCTTAGTATTATATTCCATAAGAGATTAAGGCTTCTGAATAAGGATTATTTTATAAAGGGCGCAGTGATCGGAGGCTGCCTCTTTCTTGCGTATAGCTTACAGACAATCGGTATTCTCGACACGACACCGGGAAAAAATGCATTTCTGACAGCCATATACTGTGTGCTTGTACCATTTTTCTTCTGGCTGGTGGATCGGAAAAAACCGGATAAATATAATATTCTGGCGGCAGTAATTACGCTGCTGGGAATTGGGCTGGTATCCGTAAATGGCGACCTTTCCATAGGGATAGGTGATTCCCTGACCTTGGTAAGCGGTGTGGTTTTTGCTGCGCACATGGTTGCGGTTGCGAAGTTTAGCAAGGATAAGGATCCGGTTTTGCTTACAATCCTGCAGTTTGGTTATGCGGCGGTATTTTCCTGGGCCGTTGCGTTCCTGTTTGAGGATTTTCCGGCAGACTGGAGTGTGCAGATGCTGGGCAGCCTGGTTTATCTTTCCGTGTTTGCCACTGCCATTGCGTTATTGCTGCAGAATGTGGGACAGAAATATACGAATCCGGCACCGGCGGCAATTATCCTCAGCCTGGAATCCGTATTCGGAGTGTTGTTTTCCATTTTCTTTTACGGTGAACAGTTGTCGTTCCGTTTGTTCAGCGGCTTCTTCCTGATATTCGTTGCGGTCATCATCTCAGAAACGAAGCTGGGTTTTTTTGGGAAAAAGATTGAAGGAAATATAATAAATGAGCAGAAGGAGGGAACGGGTCCATGCCAAAGCTTTCATGGCGGTTTATGCAGTAAAGGGCATGGACATAAGAGTAATTCTGTCCTACCTGCGGATTCTGCCGAATCATAATGAAGGAAAAGGCTAGTGCGCTGACACTATGCAGCACGGTCAGCCTAAGGATGAACGTGTCGGCACACTGGTATAACGTTCACCAGGAAGGTAAAACAGGGGACGTTATGGTTGAATTCCTATGGAGCCCATGATATGATACTATAGTGATTATAGGAGAGAAAGCCTATATTAGAACGAAAATGAGGACAGGGAGGGGTTGTCATGAAAATATCGACCAAGGGTAGGTATGCACTGCGCCTGATGCTGGATCTGGCGCTGAATGATACAGGTGAATATATTACAATAAAAAATATAGCAGCGAGACAGGGGATATCTGAAAAGTATCTGGAACAAATTATTTCACTGTTAAATAAGGCGGGCTATGTCAAGAGTGTGCGGGGAGCCCAGGGAGGATACCGGTTGACGAAGGAGCCTTCGGAATATACCGTCGGAATGATTCTGCGTCTGACGGAAGGAAGTCTTAGACCGGTGGATTGCATTGAGGAAAGCAGCAGTGACTGCAAGCGGCACCAGGGATGTGTGACCCGGGAGGTATGGGTGGAGCTGTATGAGGTGATCAACTCCGTTGTCGACCGGATTACACTCCAGGAATTAGTAGAGCGCCATTTAAATAAAGTATCCGGTGGTGAGAGCTCCAACTAAGACCATCTGGAAGAACCGGAGCCTGGGCTTATGGCTGGCAGGCCATAGCCGCGCGGGGAATGGGATAAGAGTAATATGATAAAAGGAACAGATTAAATTAAGGGTAAAATTAATGGAAGAAATACTTGACAAAAGCCACCGTAAGGAATATGATAATATAAATTCATACAATTCATATAAGATTAGTATGAAATACAGATAAAAAATTTAAAAATGGAGGGATTCTATGGCAAAGGAAAAGAAATTGCATTTTGAAACATTACAGTTACACGCAGGACAGGAACAGCCGGATCAGGCAACCGGGGCACGCTGCGTTCCGATTTACCAGACCTCATCCTATGTATTTGATAACAGCGCCCAGGCAGCGGCCAGGTTTAATTTAAGTGAGGGCGGAAATATCTACACCAGATTAATGAATCCTACCTCTGATGTGTTTGAACAGCGGATTGCTGCCCTGGAAGGCGGTGTGGCAGCACTTGCCACCTCCTCAGGTGCGGCTGCAGTTACTTATTCCATCCAAAACATTGCCCATGCGGGGGATCATATCGTATCTGCGCAGACCATTTATGGCGGCACCTATAATTTATTTGCCCATACCCTGGTTGATTTTGGAATCACTACGACCTTCGTTGATTCTGATGACCTTTCTAATTTTGAAAAGGCGATCCAGCCAAATACGAAGGCAATTTTTATTGAGAGCCTTGGAAATCCTAATTCTAATATTGTGGATATCGAAAAGCTGGCGAAAATCGCCCACGACAATAAAATTCCTTTAATTGTAGATAATACCTTTGCAACTCCGTACTTATTAAGGCCCATCGAGCTTGGGGCAGACGTAGTCGTACATTCTGCAACCAAATTTATCGGAGGGCATGGGACTAGCATTGGCGGCGTCATTGTCGACAGCGGTAAATTTGACTGGGAAGGCTCAGGAAAATTCCCTTCCTTAACGGAGCCAAATGCCAGCTACCATGGGGTTCAATTTACCAAAGCGGTGGGTGCACTGGCTTATATCATCAAAATAAGGGTAACCCTGATGAGGGATACGGGTTCAACCATCAGCCCTTTCAATTCATTTTTATTTCTCCAGGGGCTGGAGACCCTGTCCTTACGTGTGGAGCGCCATGTATCCAATGCCTTGAGGGTAGTAGAATTTTTAAGTAAGCACCCGAGGGTGGAGAGCGTGAACCATCCCTCCTTACCGGATAACCCGTACCATTCCCTGTATAACAGGTATTTCCCTTCCGGGGCTAGTTCAATCTTTACCTTTGAGATCAAGGGGGATGCCGATACGGCCAAAGCATTTATTGATAAGCTGCAGATCTTCTCCCTGCTTGCAAATGTGGCTGATGTAAAATCTCTTGTAATCCACCCTGCAAGTACAACTCATTCACAGATGAACGGGGAAGAACTGCTGGCTTCCGGAATTAAGCCAAATACTGTCAGGTTGTCCGTCGGAACCGAGCATATTGAAGATATCCTTGATGATCTGGCACAGGCCCTTGAAGTGTAGATAATAGGGTGGTCTAAGGAAGCAAGGATAGAAAAGTTAGTGTAGGGAAATTAATATTAGAAAAGTTAATATAGGAAGTTGATATTAAGAAGGTTGATACTGGAAAAATTAATATAGGAAGCTGATATTAAAAAGGTTAATATTAGGAAAGTTAATACAGGAAGTTAATACAATGCAGAAAGGACTGTGATAAAGAAAGGAAAGCGGTTATCATTCTTAAGCTTTTCCATCGCTTTATCGCAGTCCTTTCTGCACCCTGTGGAAGAAAATATGGTTCATACCCTGGACCGCCGGTTTGAGGTGAGATGCATGGCATGATCATAATCCTTTTGGTGTATATACAGATAATACTTGGTATCAGAGGAAGGATTCCGGGGTAGGAGCCTATGCTGGGTATTGATTGCCGGGTGCTGTTTCATCCGGTAATCATACTTGATTCTGGCCTCAGCTAATGAACTGCGCAGATCAGAAAACTCCTTTAAAGAAGGACCGGAATATATCTCAACCCTATTCCAGAAAAACATAAACGTCACCTCTTTTCTGTTTTAGCTGTTATGGCTGGCTGCATTTGTGATTTGTTTAAATTAATTATAAGGCCTTGGCAAAGGGAATACAAATTAAGGTTTCATTAGAAATTTGAGGTTGGAATTTCATAAATTTTTGAGGTTGGGATTTCGGATATTGACTTGTTTTACTATTTCCTTTATAATAAGTTGGATATAATAATAGCAAGTGGCGGGATAATGCCATAATTGCCAAATATGAAAGAGTGTGTAACTATGTTGAAGAGTATGACTGGCTTTGGCCGCTGTGAAATTGCCCAGGTAGACCGGAAAATCACCGTTGAAATGAAGGCGGTAAACCACAGATACTGTGACATTTCTATAAAGATGCCGAAGAAGCTTAGCTTTTTTGAAGCGGGCATCCGCAATGTATTGAAGCAATATATCGGCAGGGGTAAGATAGATATCTATATTACATACGAAGATTATACCGAGAATAATGTATGTGTGAAATATAATGCAGATTTGGCAAGAGAATATTATAACAGCCTGGAAAAGATGAGCAAGGAATTTGGGATTGACAATGACATCCGTGTGTCCACCCTGTCCAGATATCCCGAGGTATTCTCCCTGGAAGAGCAGACTATTGATGAAAAGGAATTATGGGCGCTTGTAGAGGAGGCTGTCAAGGGCGCCGCCGGCCGCTTTGTGGAAACGCGGATTGCAGAAGGAGAGCATCTGAAGCAGGATATCATATTAAAACTGGATGGAATGCTTAAGCTGGTAGATTTTATTGAAACAAGATCCCCGGAAGTGGTTAACGAATACAGGAATAAGCTGTATGCCAAGGTTGCGGAATTATTAGCCGACACTAAGGTGGAGGAGAGCATCCTGGTTACGGAGGTCACCGTATTCGCTGATAAAATATGCGTGGATGAAGAAACAGTACGTCTGCGGAGCCATATCATTAATATGAAGGAAACTCTGGAGGACAGCGAGAATATCGGAAGAAAGCTGGACTTTATCGCACAGGAGATGAACCGTGAGGCGAATACGATCCTGTCGAAGGCAAATGATCTGGAGGTTACCAATAAAGCAATCGATTTAAAGACAGAAATTGAGAAAGTCAGGGAACAGATTCAAAATATTGAATAGAAGCTTCAGAAATGAGGAATAACTTTGAATAAGTTAGTTAACATAGGCTTTGGAAATGTGGTTAACTCCGGCAAGATAATCGGAATTATCAGCCCGGAGGCAGCGCCGATCAAAAGGATGGTCCAGACAGCCAAGGATAACGGGATGGCAATTGACGCAACCTGCGGGAGAAGGACAAAGGCAGTGATCGTAACGGATAGCGGCCACCTGATCCTTTCATCTTTGCTGCCGGAGACGATTGCCGGAAGGGTGAACCCGAAGGAAACAGAAAGCGCAGACGCCCATGAGGCATTTCCGGCAGAATGAGCTATAGGAAGTATTCTCGGTAAAATGAGCTATAGGAGGTACTCCCGGCAGAATGAACTACAGGAAATACTTTCAACGTAATTGAAAATGCAGCTTTGGTCACTTGTTTTAATAATCAATGGAGTTTAAGGAAGGAGAAATAATTATGTTACATCCATCATATACCGATTTAATGAGAGTTGTTAATAGCGAGGTAGAGCCGGGAGAGCAGCCGGTAGTAAATAGCAGGTATTCTATCGTTATCGCAACTGCAAGACGTGCAAGGCAGCTGATTGACGGTGCCTCACCGCTGGTTGATGTTACTTATCCGAAGCCGTTGTCAATTGCAGTTGAAGAATTGTACTGCTCAAGGGTTAAGATCGTAGGCGACGATGAGGATGAGGAAGAGCAGGAATAGTAGTGATTTTTTTCTCTATCTGCTATATAGAAAAGTACCGTAAAGCAGCACTTTCATATGAAGAGATGTGAAAGTGCTTTATCGTGTAGTTCATCCTACATAGGCAAGATACATGGCATTTACAGAAAGGATGTGTTCCATGTCTAATAAACCGGAAGAAGAGTTGAGTGCTAGGGCTGTAGAGGATACCAATATTTTAGAAGAGGATCCTGTAGATGATATGGCAGATGATATTGCCCAGGAAGACCGGGAGCAGGGGAAGGAAGAAAAACCGGCCCCCGCGGAAAAAACCAGGCCTACAGTGTGAAGTCTGGTATATGATGTAGTTTTTTATGCCGTACTAATCATAATATGTGTTTATGTCCTGCCGAACTTTGTAATACAGAGGACGATTGTGGACGGGGCTTCCATGGAAAATACCTTACATAATGGAGAACAATTATATGTGGAGAAGGTCTCCTATCATTTTGATGCTTTAGACCGTTTTGACATTATTGTATTCTATCCCTATGGAAGGGAGAATGAGGAATACTATGTGAAGAGGATCATTGGCCTGCCTGGGGAAACAGTGCAAATTATTGGTACAGATATCTACATTAATGATGAGCTGCTGGATGAGCACTATGGGAAAGAGCCGATGGAGAGCCCGGGAAGGGCAGTAGAGCCGGTCATGCTGGGTGAGGATGAGTATTTTGTACTCGGGGATAACCGCAACATTAGCAAGGATAGCCGTTCTGAGGAAGTCGGCAATGTGAAGAAGGAAAATATCGGAGGTAAGGTCGTTTTAAGGATTGCACCTTTGAACAAGTTTGGTACCATAAAATAAGTAAAGGGTAACATAATAAGAATATGTCATCTTATTTTCTGCTTGCAATTTCCAGGGGAATTAGGTAGAATAAATAATGTTCTGGAAAGACAGGAGTATTATTTTATTATGAAGGTAATTAAAGAGCATATCAAAACAGGAAGCTACAAGCCCTTTTATCTCCTGTACGGAAGTGAGGAATATCTGAAAAAGCTTTATCGTGATAAGCTTAAGGCGGCTATTCTCCAGGACGGGGGAGATATGAACTATTCCCATTTTGAGGGAAATCGCATCTATCCTAAAAAAATTGCCGAGGATGCCCAGACCCAGCCTTTTTTCAGTGAAAAGCGTCTGATTATAGTATAGAACAGCGGTTTTTTCAATAA
>JARKQP010000766.1 GCA_029974875.1 Mobilitalea sp. | reverse complement strand
AAAAGGGCTCGAAATTACCCTGGAAGACCATGGATACACAGCCAGGCAGCAACAAACGCGGCCGGATCTGCTGGAGCGTCTCCTTGCGGAGGAACTAGGCCTGCTTAAAGGGGCGCTGGAGAAATCCGACGCCAGCGGCGTGTTCCTGCTGTTGGATGCCACCGTCAATCCCACCCTGCCGGGCGCCAAGGATTCCCGGGCCTGTATCTACCTTAGAAATATGGAGCCTAACATCGTCAATGGAGCGGAAGCCAACCTACGCTTTGCCCTTGGCCCTATGACTCTCGCCAGGGAGAGCGGCATTTATATTCTTCCCCAATGGCAGATGGAGCTGAACACCGGCAGCGTTCCTTATTTCCGGGAGGTTATGGATACCGCCTCCGCCTCATCCTTGCCCTTTTCCCGCCTATACCGCTGGAGTGAGGCCATGACAGCGCCGGGTGGCAGTGAGCAGGTGATGCTCTGCGCCGCACCTCTCCGGGCCGCTGACGGCACAGTAATGGGCCTATGTGGCTTTGAAGTGAGCGGGATGCTTTTCAAGCTCGCCCATGCTCCCGCAGAAGGTGAATATGATTATCTCTGCGGCTTTCTTGCACCCGTCGAGCAGAATACGCTGCGGTTGACCGGCGGCCTGTATGCGGGCACGCCGCCAGATTCGACGGGTGCCATAGAGGACATGACCATACGGCATGAGAACGCTGCTTTTTACGGATACCGGCAATCCGGCAAAATCACATACGCCGGCCTGCACCGGGAGATTTCCCTGTATCCTGCTGATTCCGCCTACGCACAGGAGCGGTGGGTGACGGCGCTGATGCTGCCGGATCCGGTGCTGGGCGCGCTGGTATCCGCCCAAAACCAAAGGCTGGCCATCAATCTCTTTCTTCTGGTAGTCGCGGATATCGCCTTGGCCGTTTTCCTAAGCCGCCGCTATATCCGCCCTGTAGCTGCCGCACTAGAGCAGCTCAAAAATCCAGGCTTGGCTGGAAAGACCAGAATCCCGGAAATTGATGATCTAATTGAATTTCTGGCTGCACAGGATGCAGTGGAAATGAAAACCTCCGCACCTCCTGTAGTGGAGGAGCATTCCATCTTATACCGGGAATTCGTCCGCAATATTGAAACCCTGTCCAAGGCGGAACGGATGGTGTTCGACCTATATATTAAGGGATATACCGCGCAGGAGATTACAGATATCCTGCACTTGTCCATCAACACGATCAAGACACATAACCGGCGTATTTACACCAAGCTAAACGTCACCTCCCGTAAGGAGCTGATGGTATTTATCCAGATGATGAAGGAGGCTAAGAACGGCGATGCGTAAAAAAACAGACGATATGACTTTGGCGGCAAGAATCCGCCAAATTCTTAGAGAAAAGGGACTGAGGCAGGTGGAATTCGCCAAGACTCTGGGCATCAGTGCAAACTATGTCTATCTGCTGACCAGTGGGAGAAAGACCTCCATATCAGAAACATTGGCAAAGCTGATTGAAAGTATCTACGGCTATTCCGCCGGGTGGATCCGCTTTGGAACCCTGGAAGAGGTTGAGGTGGAGCGCCTTTATGATCTGCAAAATGATGCCATCCAAAAGGTCCGGCAGATGGATTATGCGGAACTACGCGCTGTGGTGGCCTTTATCCGCACCTTGAAGGAAACGGCGCAATGAGAACCGTTTTGTTGGCGTAATATGGTTTTGCATAATATGTCTTTGATCTAATATCATTTAATGAATGTCTGGAAGGTTAACGTCTAATACCTACCAAGAACGTTAGACCGGATGAAAAAAGCTTAAACATTATTGATATAATGAGTAAGCTTTTTTGCTCCTACAAACTCTCCGGTATCAGCTTTATAATATTATACTTATAATTTAATAAGGTCCACATTTGCTGATAATAGATCATGATATTCCAGATACCTGAGCCGCTCAAATTATAATCATCAATTATCTTAGTCAGGGCATTAATGCTCCTGATGTCAATAAACCATACGATATGTTCTATTGGCAGTCCAATATAGGAGGTGTTGTACATAAAATACGGTGTCTGCGACATTTCATCAAATTGTATTTCCGCCCCTACCTCCTTTGCCAGGGCAACTGCCCTGTCAATCGATAAGGAAAGTGCCTGGGACCGGCCCGGAACAAAAGGAAGCTCCCAGTCGTATCCTATTAAGGGCTTTCCAATAACGATCTTGTCTGGCGGTATAACTGCAGAGATATCCCCTATAAAGCTTCTTAACAGATATTCCGAGCTAACGGGCGCCGGAGGCCCGGGATTAGTCCCCCAGGCATACTGCAGTATGGTAATGCTGTCCACATACCGGCTTATGGCGCTATAATTCAGATTTTCATAAGTCACCTGGTCCTCCACCAATGCTAATTGGGGATTCAGGGTAACGTTAAAGTAGAAGCCTTCCGATTTTAAAATTTCCGATTCTTTTTCTAACAGGGTTAAATAGAGTTCTTCATTGTTTGCGTTCATATTGCTGATTAGCATATTCAACCCATAAAACCCTTTATCCCGGAGGATTTTCAGGATATTATCCATTAACCGGCGGTTATACTCATCGTTTAATAGCATTTCATATAGCAGTTCATAATTCACCTCACCCCTCTGTGTCAGGGCGGTAAGCATCATCAGCGGGGCAACTCCATAAGCCTTGGCTAGCTGGATCATTTCCGCGTCATCATCATAGGCAATTATTTCGCCTTCCTCTGTGGCTCTGTAGTTAAACACTGATAAATAGGTCAGGTAGGGTAATGTCTGAATCAGCATATCTCTTCTATTGAAAGCATAGGAATAACCATTTGTAACAATACTGCCCTGCTGGTTATAGCGGATAGCCAAGGTCTCTCCAGGATAAATGTATTGTCTATAATACAAGAAAGGATTATTTCTTAGCAGCTGCATAAATGTTATGTCGTAACGCGCCGCAATGCTGCCCAGGGTGTCGCCCTCCCGGACTGTATAAGTTTCTGTAGGATATATTATGATTAAAGCCTGGCCTGGCACCAGGTTACGTGAATAATCAAGTCCATTATCCAATATCAATTTATAGGCTGTGATTCCATGATTACGTGCTATAGAATCAATGGTATCTCCTGGTAGGACAATGTAAATTTCCATAAGTAATCCTTAACTGCTTTTAATTCATTATATGATAGATTAGGGTAACAATTCATTTACGCGGGGAATTTGTTAAAATTTTGATAGGAATAGTACGAAATACAGAATATTCCACATCCGACACCCCGTGGCCTTACGCCCAAATGACCGTTAGTAAGCATTAAGCCGAAAGCTGCTGTTCCGCCTTCCACATTGCCGCGTATTTGCCGCCCATAGCCAGCAGTTCTTCATGTGTTCCAGCCTCGGCAATTTTACCGCCCGCCACCACCAAAATCTGATCCGCGTTCTTTATAATTGACAATGTATGCGCAATCATAACAACCGTTTTTTTCTGCTTTATCAGGTTGGCGATAGCCCGCTTTACCGCCAATTCGTTTTCAATATCAAGGTTTGCTGTGGCTTCATCCAGAAGCAGGACCGGGCTGTTTTTCAGGATTGCCCGGGCAATTGACAGCCGCTGGCGTTCACCGCCGGAGAGGAGATTGCCATTCTCACCCGTTGGGGTATCATAGCCTTTTTCCATTCTCCGGATGAAGCTGTCACAGTTTGCCTCCCGGCAGGCGGCCTCAACTTCTTCGTCCGTGGCTTTAGGCCTCGCATGCCGGATATTTTCCCGTATGGTATCGTTGAACAGGAATACATCCTGGTCTACCATTGAGATTTGTTCCAGTATGCGTTCCGCAGAAATGCCTTGGATGGATCTACCGCCGATCGAAATCATGCCTGACTGCGCCTCATAGTATTTTGCAATCAGATTCAGGACCGTGGATTTTCCGGAGCCCGAATCCCCGACGACAGCGGTCAGCTTCTGATCCTCTGCATGGAAGGTAACACGATCCAGCACCGGTTCTCCGGACACATAGGAAAAGCACACATCCTCAAAGGTGATCCCGTGGGAATCTGGTGTAAATGGCGCGTCGCTTCCTTGTTCCTCCGGCTCATTTGACACCTTTCGAATATTGCCCTTTGAAATCATCAGGTTCTTATAGCTGAAAAAATCAATCGAAATCGATGAAGTCAGTTTTACCAGCAGCATGGGGAGCATACAAAGTAAAAGATAATCCACCGTTTCCAGCCCTCCTGATGTCCAGGGCTTGAACGCTATCATCATGATAAGCGGAACCGTGACCCAACGGAGGATGCTAAAGCTGAAATTGAGGGGTATTCCATGCGCCTCATAGCGATAGCAAACATCACTAAAGGCTTTCATCGAATCGGTAGCCGCTTTATTCTTTGTTCCGGCTGTCCCGTATGCCCGGAATGTCTGGATACCCGTAATGTATTCAACAATACTGCTGACGGTTTCGGCACCAATCCTGTTTTTGTCCCTGCCATATTTATCCACAACACGAAAGGACAGCCATAGCTCCGGAGCCAGCAAAGCGCTGGATACCAGTAAAATAAGCCCGGCAGGCAGATACAGGATGCCAACAAAGACAACCAGCATCACGGAAAGCGTGATGTTCTTGGCAAGATTGCCTGTTTTGTGGGTCAGAATCTTTTCATAGCTGTTTACGTCGCTGGTCATTGTATTGACATACTGGCCTACCTGCCCCTGGGTGAAGCGGGAAAGCGGAATCTTCTTGAATTTATCCCCTAAATACAGGCGGATCTGCTTGGAAACTGCCGCTCCCCCAATTTGGCCCTGGGTGTAGCCGATGCTGTAGATGACAAGGCGCAGAAGAAAAACAACCAGCAGTGTACCGGTAATCCACAGAATGCGGCTCATTTCTATATTCCCGGTCTGCAGCATGTCAATGACCAAATAAATCGAAAGGTAGCTGCAGCCTGTCAAAAGCCCCTCGATTACAGTAAAGGCCACGCCGATTCTGAAAGCCCGGTTTTTCTTAAACGGATGACCCGTCTTCATAGTGATCCCCTCCTTGCAACGAATAAGTAATTTCCCTTGCGGCTTCATAGTCCGCCCACGCCTTCCGGTAATAGGCATTGTTCTCCAGGACTTCTGCATGGCTACCGCAGGAGGTGACCGTGTGATTCTCTACAACGGCTATCTTATCGCACATTTTAACTACACCAAGCCGATGGGCGACGATGATGACCGTTTTACCTTTGCAGAGGTTTTCAATGGCCCTGTCGATCTCCACCTGATTTTCCGGATCGGCGGCGGAAGTCGCCTCGTCCAGAATCAGGATCGGGGCATTTTTCAGAATGGCCCGGGCAATGGCGATGCGCTGTCTTTCTCCCCCTGAGAAGCGGGAGCCAAAGCTACCCACCTTTGTGCCGTAGCCCTCCGGCAATGACATAATAAAGTCATCGATCTGGGCTTCTTTCGCCGCGGCCCGTACTTCCTTTAGTCCCGCCTCACTGCCCATGCGGATATTTTCAAACACAGAATCCCGGGTCAGGAAGGTATTTTGAAACACGATGGAAATGTTCTGGAGTAAAGCCTCATAGCCAACCTCTTTGACATTTTTTCCGCCAATGAGAATTACGCCTTCCTGCACATCGTAAAAGCGCGAAATCAATTCGATAATCGTACTTTTTCCCGCCCCGGAAGCGCCTACAAGGGCCAATTTCCCGCCGGCAGACACATGAAGATTGCAAGCTTTGAGCACATCTGTTTTACCATCGTATAAAAAACGCACATTTATCATTTCTATATCGCAGCAGGCCGGAAATGCGCCGCCCCCCTCATAGACGGGCAGATCTAAAATCTCCTTGGTTTTTTTGACCCCATTTAACGCCTGTGCGAAGGAAGTTCCCAGTTCCTGCAAAGGAAGTATTTCCATCAAATATAGCGAGCCGACATAAGCAAACAGCAGGAAAATGCTTGAAGTGACGGAGCCATGGAGAAAAAATATGCCGCCAACCGGAACCAGCAGGAGCATTCCGCACTCAAGGATAATGATAAATGCTGCATAGGGCGGAGCCAGTTTTCTGGATATTTCATTCCACAATTTATTCTCTTCCTGAATGGCGCCAGAGAATTTTTTGAAGGACCGGCTCCCCATGTTGTATGCTTTTATCAGCCGCATTCCACTGATATACTCAATCATCACTGAATTAAATTCTGATAAGGATTTGCCCGCACGCTGCATAATACCGGACATGCCCTTGAATATCGCACCCATCATCAATGCGGCCACAGGCAGTGGAACCAATGAAATGAGCGCCAACGGTACATTGACAGACAGCAGGTACAGGAAAATCACAACAGGGCCCGTCAGATAGCTAATCAGCTCGGGAAGGTTGTGGGCCAAACATAATTCCAATTTTTCAATGTCTTCATTCAGCACAGTTTTGATTGCACCGGTGCTGCGTTCGTCCAGGGCACCTAATGGAACCTTGGACAAATGCTCCGTAACCATACACCGTACACGGAACAACGCCCCGTAAGCGCCTTTATGGGAGAGCACGCCGGAAGAGCCCAGGAGCACCAGACGGAGAATTGTAGCTGCTATAATCAGCACCGCATTTTCTGATACTGTTTGTTCCGTGCAAGTTCCTGACAAGACTGCATCCATAATCCGATAAAGCCCAAGGTATGGACCGATGGTACAAAACCCGCTCAAAAAAGAGCAGAGCACAGAGATAAACAAATAAATTTTATCCCTCCCTGCCCAATGAAGCAGGAGCGCCACAGGATTTATTTTTTCTTTGTTCATGCTTATGTCCATGCCATTTACCGCACAAAATGCCATAAAAGTGCTGGCATGGACCCGATCCCCCCTTCATTCATTACTTTTATTTCTTTCAACTTTCCCGATATGCTGCCGTAGGCAGCACAAACATAATTGGGAAGGACGCTGCTCTCGCGTTCTTCCCAATGGAATACATCGTATTCCATTTGTGGAGTTTTAGAAATTCTTAGGTGGCGTCTTCTGGCACCTTAGAATTTCTCTTCACACTTTTTCCTCCCTTCTGACGGGTACAGCGTCTATGCCGAACAATGCCCGGATTTTAGCCTCATTCTCTATGGAAAGTGACAAGTCGTCCGGCATCTCTCCTTCATCAAAGTGGAGTATTCTTGTACAAACCCGGCAGATAAACTCATAGTCATGGGTTACAATAAAAATCACTTTGCCCATGGAGGCTAATTTTTGGACCAAATTTGTTACCTGTGTCATACTGTCGTAATCCAATCCGCTGGTCGGCTCATCGAACACCAGCAGCTCCTTTTTACACATCATGCCGACCGCTACCGCCACCCGCTGCTTTTGCCCTCCTGAAAGAGTATTCGGATGGTGTTTACGGTAAGGCAGAAGATCAAGCTCCGCTAAAGTCTGCTCCGCAAGTGTGTGGTCCGGGTTGCGGATGCCAAAGGTGCACTCCGCTTCCACGCTTTCGGCAAACAGTTCATAGTTCACATCCTGCATCACCATATAGGAACGCTTCCTGCGGTCTTTGTGGGACTGGGGCATACCATCCCATAAAAACTGCCCTGTGCATTCTCTATGCAGCCCACAAAGCGTTCGGGACAAAGTAGTTTTTCCCACTCCGTTATGGCCGGCCACGGCAATAATTTCACCGGGAGCCGCTTTCAAATTGATATGCTCGAGAATCACGCGCTTTTTATAGCGCAGCGTTACATCCTTTAGTTCCAACAGTTCAGGCAGGGGATTCCCTGGCTTTGGGGATGGATGAATATCCCTGAGGGTAGAGACCCGAAGCCCCATTGCTTTTCGTTCTTCCCCGGAAATACTTTGAAACTCCTTCGGTGTGTAAATCCCGCTGATTCTCCCCTGGGATAAATAAACGATCCTGTCGGCTAAATCCATCAAATAGTAAAGGCGGTGTTCTGCAATCAAAATCGTTTTGCCTTGCCCCTTAATGAGACGCAGATGTTCCCGCAACGCATCAATGGAAGCCATATCCAGGTTTGAAGACGGTTCATCCAACAGATAAACATCTGGATTCATCGCATAAACACTGGCAAAGGCGATCTTCTGTTTTTCCCCACCGGACAATTCAAAAATGTTCCTGCCCCTCAGATGGTTGATCCCCAAATCGGCCGCTGTTTTATCAACCCGCTGATGGAGCCCGGCTGGCGGCAGGGCTTCATTTTCAATGCCAAAAGCAATCTCACTGTCCGTATCCACATTGAAAAATTGGGTACGGGGATTTTGAAATACACTTCCTACATGGGCGGCTATTTGATACATAGGCGTATGAAAAGCATCCATTCCGTCCACATCCACTTTGCCGCTAAAGTCACCCGGGAAAAAATTTGGAATCAGTCCATTGATCAGACGGGTAATTGTAGTCTTCCCACACCCCGACCGGCCGCAAAGCAAAATGCACTCGCCGGCCCGGATGGTCAAACCTATCTCTTGGAGCCCGCTTTCCCTTTGGTTTGGATAGGCAAAGGATACCTGTTCAAGCTTGATCATTTTCCCCCTCCTAAAGAAATCTTCCGATAATAAAAAGAGCCAAAAAGCATAGGATAACCAGCATATCTTTGAAGCGGAAACGGATCTGGACCAGACAAGTCCGGGGATTTGGATTTTCAATTCCTCTCGTTACCGAAGCGATGGCAAGCTCATCTGCCGCCTTTGACGCTGCCATCAACAGCGGCACATATACACATTCCACAGTCATGCCCGGATGTGTGAGCAGCCCCTTTATAGAGGGAGATACATCCCGTAGACCCATGGCATCTTTGATATAATGCCAATCTTCACGAATTGTGGGAATGTAGCGCAGCATGACCGCCAATGGAATCACGACTTTTTTTGAAATATGGGCCTTATTCATTGCCGATAAAAACTCATTGACCTTTGTTGTTGACAACATGATTCCAGCCAGCATTCCGCATGGATAAACCTTGTAGAAAAGACCCATCCATGCAGTAAACATTGTTCGTCCCATTCCGGTTCCGGTTTGCAGATAATAAACCGTAAAACAATAAAACAATGCAAAGAAGGAAGCGCCCGCTAAAGAGTACCTGATCTTTCCGCTCATACAGCCAAAAACCGCAATCAAGAAAACTAATGCACACTCATAGGACAGCGACGGCGACATCGTTGCAGAAAAAACACAAAGAACTAATGCGATCATTTTTGTGCGGGGATCAAAGCTGCAAAATTTTATGCCATTTTTCTTTTCATATGCCCTCATGCTGTGATGCCTGCTTTCTCAAATTGTTTCTTTAATAATTTGCTTCCAACAAATCCGCTCAGTAAGGCGACCAGAACAGTTGCTGCCAGCATGGTAGCCAGAACCCATCCGCCCGCAAAAGCGTGCATCGTATCAAGATATTCTTGGGGCGTACCTTTTTCCAGCATGCCACTCATCCAGATTTGGGGGTTGATAAAAAACGCCAGGTAAGAGCCGGTTCCTCCCAGGCAAAACACTATGTACGACACCACATTCATTTTTTTACTCCGATAGGCTTTGGCACCTGCGACCAGATCCGCTAAGGCACCTCCAACCACATAGCCCAGAACCATGGCCCAGTGCATGCCGGTTGCGAAGGTAAAGACTGCCGCAAGAACTCCTGCTATCGTAATTGGGCCACGCTTGGGAACCTTTGCTACCATCAGCAAAAACACAGGCCCGGCCAACAGGGCGGAGCCTGCTGGAAAGTAAAAGGTGAGTGTGGGTATTACGGCAAAAGGACCACCGGTCAGCATGATACACACAAAAATGATTGCGGAGAACACTCCTGTTATGATTAAATCCTTTACCGTAAGCCCTTTCTTATAATTTTCAAGCTGCACTTGATTTGACATTATTTATCCCTCCATATTTTAGAATTGTTATTATCTGCCGGGCCGTTGACTTTCACGGTCCGCCATGCTACTATTTGGTTAGATATGGCTAACCCACGAATTACTCTACCTGTTACGGATATTTTATTCAATGCCTCAGAAGGAACATCGTCCGATGTGTATGGCATTACGTCCGATATGTATGAAGGAAGGTGACCCATGGTTGATATCGAGAACTTCTACCGATCAAAATTATTAGCGTGTGGTTTTCAGGAGGCGGAGCCTAATGAACTCTATAGTCCTCTTGGAAAACTGTTCAGGATTATGAAAGAGCATGGCGAAGGGTTCTATTGGGTTTATGGGCAAAAAGATTTATATGATATTAAAATCCATGATTTCTATTTTTACAGGGATTTGCTTTTTGACATTGAAACTTTGGAATGGCCGGAGTGTTTAAGCATCAACTATTATGAATCAGTATCCGGTGAAGAAATTATGCCATACCGGCGCTTAACTGCCGGGTGGGTGCAAACCTTTTTCGGTGGTTACAAGCCCTATAAAGCTATTTTTCATAAGAACATCCCCATCCGCTCGATTGGTATTGAAATCATGCCGGCATATTATGAGAAATACTTAAAAGAGATTTATCCCAATGAATACATATCCCCCCATGATGCCTTCCGCAGCATTGGCTACGGCAGTCATTTCCCGGAAATCACCGCTTTGCTGCGCCAGGTTTGGAACTATCGCGGAGATGGTATGGCTGCAAAGCTGTTTTATGATGCAAAGGTTGCGGAGGCAGTTTCTTTGATTTTTGAATATAACAGAAACCGGGAACCGATAAAAGAAATAAGAATATCCGCACAGGATAAAAGATTACTTGAGAATGTTGCGGCCTATATTAATGATCATTTTAATTGCGAGGTTTCCTTAGAGCGCCTTTCCCATATTGCCTGTATGGGCGCTACCAAACTAAAATCGTCCTTCAAGCAGATATATGGGTGCACCATTACAGAATATATCCAGCAGCGCCGGATGAGTCATGCGGAGAACCTGCTATCATTAACAGACTTCACTATAGAGCAAATAGCGCAGACTGTTGGATACAGTAATTCAGGAAGGTTTGCCAGCGCTTTTAGGAAAAGTACCGGCCTGTTGCCGGGGGAGTATCGAAGATCAGCAAACAATAATAAATTTAAATAGGTTGGGAAAAAGCAAGCAGGGCATGTCACCCCAAACCCTGTGGCTTCGGGCCAGGTTTGGGGTGTTGGCAAAGCCCCCACAAATGCCCGCTTGAAATTTGCTAGGCTTGTTTGTTATTTACTGGGTTCATTTGTTATTTACTGGGTTTATTTTTTATTTACTAGGTTTACTCGTTATTTACCAGGTTTATTTGTTATCTACCAGGTTTATTTGCTATTTACCGGATTTATTTGCTATTTGCCAGAAATAATGATTGCTCTTCTTTTCTTCGCCTTACCAGGCCTGCAAGCACAATTCCTCCAGCTTTGTTCCATTTGGTAAACTCGGCGGCTGCTCCCTTGTAGTCCCCTGCGTTTAATTTCTTTAGCAGGGTGGATCGCTTTAAGTTGCCAGCTCCTACGTTATATGTAAAGCTAACCAATGCTGCAAATTGGTTCTCGGTAAGCTTAACCTTTACCAAACTCTTGACCGACTTCTCAAAGCCTGTTAGATCTTCCTGCAGCAGGGCAGCCGCTTTTTCTTCCGTAATGCGCATTCCCGCTTTAATTGGCTTTCCTTCTACTGTTCCTGTGTGCCCATAGCCGATTGTCCATACCTTTGCAGGGCACTGATAGGCGGTCAGCCTGTAGCCCTCAAAGGATTTAATCAGCCTTATACCGGCAGCATTTGTTTTCATAAGGATCCCTCTTTTGGTTTATTGATAAGTAGATCAATGGCATTCTTTAAAATCTTAGGATATTTTATTCCCATAAGGCCGCCATTTTCAAGGATGGATAAGGCTTCATTTGCAGCAAATCCAATGACCACTGTATTTCTTACGATTTCTGTTCCGGTGAATTTGTCTACCTGAGCCGCTACAAGAACGTACAGCAGTATCATTCCTTTTTTGCATAATCCTTTAAATCCCGCCCTGCTCTCCATAGCTCCATTGGTTGTCTTTGTTGACTTTTTGAAAACTCCGGCTACAATGAGGCCCGTAATATAGTCAACAGCCATGAATAGTACAAGGGTCTGCAATGCCATATCCCATCCTCCAAGTAATTGAGCGAGAAAGCTTCCTATTAGTCCGAATGCGCTGGCGGATAAAATTTTTAATGTATTTATTTTTTCCATGCAATCACTCTCATGTTTTATAGTCGTAGTTATTTATATCCCTCGCCAGGGATGTGGTGGTTTGATGTTGAAGAGGCTGTGAGTGGTTCTGTTATTCCTGTTTTGCTTGAAGTGGAATAAGAACTAGGCACAGCCTCTTGGATTTGTTAAGTGTGTTTTTGGTTTAATAACCTTTTTGTAAATAGACGAAAATCGAAAGCTTCTTTGGGTTAAAATTATTTAGTTCGTAGTTGTGTCCTATTACGAATCACTTATATTTCTCATTGACCAGGGCAACCAGCTCCGTGTATTGCTCTTCGGTAATCCGGCTATTCATAAAAAAAATGTCGCACATGTTCAGCAGCTCGTCCTTATCTTTTTTTCCCAAGGTAATTACCTTTTTCATATTTTCGTATGTATTCATCCTTCATCCTCCTATACTAATCCTAATTCTAGCATGGACAGCCTGTAATCAGTATCCACCGCCAACTCCGCATACTGATTAGCCAGTGCAGCGGCTTTTCCCTGGGCTTCCCTTGCATCTTCGTCAGCCGTGTTTGTCCTAGGGATGACAGTAACTCCATCCTCCCGGTAAAATGTACCATCAACATACTTGCACCCGGTGTACAAAGGATACTGGGTTGTATCGACAGCGGTTGCAGTATCACCATACTGTAGCCTCGCGATCTGGTTTGCCACCTCGTAGTTGTCACAGACTATAATATTTTGTACCGTTTCACCTTGCATCAAGCTAAATATTTGGTTACACCACATTGTTTATCACTCCTTCCTTTATTGTTCAACCCAGCGCACTATGACAATACCAGAACCACCAGAAGGTCCCGGCCAATGGTATCGGCTGTCGTTTCCTCCACTGTTACCTCCTGCCCCTCCCCCAGTATTAGGCGTTCCTGCTGCTCCTGGATTAGGATACAGGTCATTAACAACCGCACCTCCTGCACCTCCTCCACCTGCACCGCCAGGACTGCCTGAGTATGTGTCATACGGATACCTAGAGCCTCCACGCCCTCCTCCTCCTGCATATAAAGTATTCCAAGATTCCGCAAATGCACGAGTAGTGGATCCTTGTCCCATTCCTACTCGCTGATAACCATATCCGCCACCCATGTTCCCATCATACCAGCCATCTCCATTTGACCCATCAGATCCTCCTGGTCCCTTGGAATTGTAGGTAGAGTTTGCAACAGGACGTCCCCCTTCT